>NZ_JAVVLT010000024.1:0-73120 GCF_036224885.1 Marinobacter sp. OP 3.4 | reverse complement strand
AGGGCTTCTTCCCCACCGGTGACATCGGCACCATTGACCCGGACGGCTTCCTGCAGCTGGTGGATCGCTCCAAGGACGTGATCAAGTCCGGTGGTGAGTGGATCTCGTCCATTGAGCTTGAAAATGCCGCCGCATCCCATCCGAATGTGGCCGAGGCCGCCGTGATCGGCATCGCCCACCCGAAGTGGCAGGAGCGCCCGCTGCTGATTGTCGTGCTCAAGGATGACGCTGCCACGGAGAAAGACGAACTGATGCAGTTCCTGGAACAGCATGTGGCCAAGTGGTGGCTGCCGGACGATATCCTGTTCGTGGACGAACTGCCCCACACCGCCACCGGCAAGCTGCTGAAGACCAGGCTCCGGGAAGAGTACGGCGACTTCAAACCGGTCGCCACCGGCTGACCCGAGTTTCCACCAGCCATTCTGGCTGGCGGAAGCGCCCCAAACCTCTGAACCAGACCGACCGGGAAATCCGATGAGTCAGAATGCCAACTTTACCATCCGCCACGAACACCATTTCGGCGACCGTGTGGTCCGCTGCTACCAGGAGCGCCCGGCCAGCGTGCTGGCCGCTTTCCTGGCCTCGGCGAAACGGGCGCCGGAGGCGGACTGCATGGTGTGCGACGGGCAGCGGCTGAGTTACCGGGAAGCCGCAGGGCGGGCCGAAGCCATTGCCTCGCAACTGCGGCACCGGGGTGTCGAGCCGGGGGACCGGGTGGCACTGCTGATGGGGAACAGCAACGAGCTGGTGCTGGCTGTCCTGGGCGTGCTGAGGGCCGGTGCCATCATCATGCCCCTGAACATCCGCGAGCAGGCGCCGGGGCTGCGTTACATGCTGGAACACTCCGACGCCCGGGCCATCATCCACGACGCCGACCAGGCCGGCAAGCTGCCGGCCCCTGATGAACTGCCAGGGCTGCGACACCGGTTTGCCGTCGGTGGCGATGATGAAACCAGTGAGCCCTTCGATAACCTGTTGAAGGACACGGGCACCGACCTTCCACTGCCCGTGATCAGGGAGGAAGACCCCGCCGTCATTCTCTATACTTCCGGCACCACCGGCATACCCAAGGGCGTAATACTGACTCACCTGAATATCGTGCACTCCGCCATGCACTACCAGCACGTCATGGCGATGACGGACGGCGAGCGCTCACTGCTGGTCGCACCGGGGAGCCACGTGACAGGGCTGGTCGCCAACATACTGACCATGACCCAGGTCGCCGGCTGCGTGGTGGTGATGCCGGCCTTCGACGCCGTGCAGGCGGTGGCGCTGATCGCCCGGGAGAAGGTCACCCACAGTGTCATGGTGCCGGCCATGTACAACCTGTGCCTGCTGCGCACCAACTTCCGCGACTACGACCTGAGCGCCTGGCGCATCGGCGGCTTCGGCGGCGCCCCCATGCCGGAGAGCACCATTGCGGGCCTGAGGGAACAGCTGCCGGACCTGGAGCTGATCAACGCCTACGGCGCCACCGAAACCACCTCACCCTCCACCTGCCTGCCCCTGGGCGACGCCGGTCGCCACGCCGACAGTGTCGGCCTGGTAGTGCCCTGCGGCGACATCCGCATCATGGATGACCATGGTCGGGAAGTGGCGCCGGGGGAATCCGGCGAACTGTGGATCAGCGGCCCCATGGTGTCACCCGGCTATTGGAACAACCCGGAAGCCAACGCCCGGGAGTTCACCGCCGGGCACTGGAAGTCCGGGGATATCGGGTCCATGGATGACCAGGGTTTTGTCCGCATCTTCGACCGCAAGAAGGACATGATCAACCGGGGCGGCTACAACATCTACAGCGTGGAGCTGGAGAACCTGATCATCAGCCACCCGGCGGTGGTGGAGTGCGCGGTGATTCCCCACCCGGACGAGGTGCTGGGGGAGAAGATCCATGTGTTCGTCACCCGGGTGGAAGACCAGGCGTTGAACGAAGACGACATCCGCCGGTTCTGCCGGGAGAACCTGGCGGACTATAAAACGCCGGATTACGTGACCATCCAGGAAGAGCCTTTGCCACGGAATGCCAATGGGAAACTGGTTAAGGCTGGGCTGAAGGAGCGGATTGGGGGCTAACGGCGTAAAAGGCAGGTACTGTGCGTGAACGCTCCCCCCTCTCCCTAACCCTCTCCCTCCAGGGGAGAGGGGATCTTCCCGTGCAAACTGAAACCATTACGCTTCAAAGAGACCAGGCTGGATCACAGAAACAGATTAGCGGCGAACTTCCCCCTCTCCCCTGGAGGGAGAGGGCCGGGGAGAGGGGGAGCAGACGAGTACGGGGCTGGATGGACTCCACCTGAACTGCAATGAAGAAAACCTCCCCGCCCCGGACCGCGAAGATCAACGACCAGTCAGGTTCCCTCGTAAAGCGCCTCAATAACCTCCGTATACTTCTCATAGATCTTGCTCCGACGCACCTTCATGGTGGCGGTCACCTCGTCATCGTCGTGGTCCAGTTCCTTGGTGAGCAGGTGGAAACGCTTGACCTGCGCCACCTGCGGTAGCTGGTCATTCCCACGGTTGATCTCGTCCTGCACCAGCGCGTTGACCCGTTCATGCTCCGCCAGGCTGCGGAAGGTGGTGTAGGCGACCCGCTCCTGCTCCGCCCATTTGGCCACGGTCTCGAAATCAATCTGGATCAGGGCGGACACATACTTGCGGGACTCGCCGATGACGATGCATTCCTTGATGTAGGGGCTGGCCTTGATGGTGTTCTCGATCTCCGTGGGTGACAGGTTCTTGCCCCCGGCGGTGATCATGATGTCCTTCAGGCGATCCACAATGCGCAGGTGATCCCCCTGCCACTGGCCCACATCGCCGGTGTGCAGCCAGCCGTCCTTCAGGGTCTTGGCCGTGGCTTCATCGTTCTTGTAGTAGCCCTGGAACATGCTGCCGCCCCGCAGCAGGATTTCATCGTGCTCGCCGAGCTTCACCTCCACACCGGTGATCGGTTTGCCCACGGTCCCCAACTGGATCTCGTCCAGGGGCTGGGCGGTGGCAACGCCGGTGCTTTCCGTCTGGCCGTAGACCTCCACCAGCGGCACGCCGATGGTGCGGAAGAACTCGAGGATACCGGAGGAGATGGGTGCCGCCCCGGTCATGGCGATATGGCAGCGGCGCAGGCCCACATAGTTCTGCAGGGCGCGGAATACCAGCCAGTACCAGAACCCGTAACGGGCCCGATCCATCCGGCTCCAGCGGGCCTTCGGCTTTGTCGCCAGCGGCGCGCAGGCAGTCATGGCCCGGTTGAACAGGGCTCGGCGCAGGCGACCGGTTTCCTGGATCTTGATGTAGATGGCTGAGTGCAGTTTCTCCCAGATACGGGGTACCCCGAGGAAGAAGGTGGGCGCTATTTCCCGCAGGTCCTCCTGCACCGTGCGCAGGCTCTCGCCAAAGCTGACGGTGCTGCCCACGTACAACGGGCCGATATTGGTGAAGGCCTGTTCTGCCACGTGGCACAGGGGCAGGTAGGACAGGCTGGTGTCCTGTTGATCAATGGCCAGCAGTTCGATCAGGCCCGGGGCCGCCGCATACAGGTTACGCCAGGAAATCATGGCACCCTTGGGCCGCCCGGTGGAACCTGAGGTGTAGATCATCAGCGCGGTTTCATCCATGTCCTGCTGGTTCAGCAGTTCATCCACAATACCCGGATATTCCCCCTCGTAGGCCACGCCCATGGCCTCCACCTCTCCGAATGGCGTGGGCGGATCCGGGTAATGGCGCAGCCCCTTCATGTCGATCACCACGTTGTGCCGGAGGTGGGGCAGCTGTGGCCAGGCTTCCAATACCTTGTCGGTCTGTTCCTGGTCTTCGCAGATCACCATGGTGCTGTCGCTGTGTTCGAGCACGTAGGCCACTTCGTTCCAGGGGCTGGTGGGATAGACGCCGACACAGATGCCCCGCACCATGCCGATACCCATCTGGGCGATCACCCATTCCACCCGGTTCTCGGAGATGATGGCCACATGGCCGCCGGGTTCCAGCCCCAGGGCCTTCAGCCCCAGGCCGAACTGCCAGGCGCGGCGGTAGAAGGTCTGCCAGTCGATGGCCTGCCAGATGCCGAAATCCTTCTGGCGCAGGGCCAGCTCGCCGGGGCGCTGGCGGGCATGTTCCCGCAGCATCTGCGGCAGGGTCAGCTCGGGTAATCCAGGTACGGTCATGACAGCCACCGTTTACGACGCTTGTAGTGCTTGATATCCCGGTAACTGCGGGCCTCCCCGTCCTTGCCGCCGACACCCAGGTAGAACTCCTGCACGTCCTCGTTGTCGGTGAGCCGGTCCGCCGGCCCGTCGATCACGATCTTGCCGTTTTCCATGATGTAGCCGTAGGAGGCGATGGCCAGGGATACCGCCGCGTTCTGCTCCACCAGCAGGATGGCGGTGCCCTGCTCGCGGTTGATGCGGGCCACGATCTCGAAGATCTCCTCCACCAGCAGCGGCGCCAGGCCCAGGGAGGGCTCGTCCAGCATGATCAGTTCCGGTCGGGCGATGAGCGCCCGCCCCAGGGCCAGCATCTGCTGCTCGCCGCCGGAGAGGTAGCCCGCCAGTTGACGACGACGCTCTTTCAGTCGGGGGAAGTAGTCGTAGACCAGGTCGTAGCCCTGGGAACGGGAGGATGCCCGCCCGGTGAGGGCATAGGTCGCCGCCACCAGGTTCTCCTCCACGGTCAGGTCCTCGAACACCCGCCGGCCCTCCATGACATGGAACAGGCCATCCCGCACCAGTTTCTCCGGTGGCCGGGTCTTCACGCTTTGGCCGTTGAGGCGGATATCACCGGCGGTGACTTCGCCATCCTCCAGGGACAACAGGCCGGACACGCTCTTCAGGGTGGTGGACTTGCCGGCTCCGTTGGACCCCAGCAGCGCGACGATGGCGCCACGGGGAACCCTCAGGGACAGGCCCCGCAGGACCTGCACCGTCTTGTTGTAGACCACCTCAATGTTGTCGACTTCCAGAACGGCGTCCATACCGGCCTCAGTCAAGGTGGATCCAGTCGGATACCGGCTCGTAACGGCCTTCGTCCGCGTTTACCCGCCAGATGCGGCCCACCGGGAAAGACATGTCCTTTACGGTCACCGGGATGCCGATGATGCCGCCGGTGTCCCAGTCCTCAATAGAGGCCAGGGATTCGGCCATGTTGTCGGCGGTGAGTTCCTTGCCGGCATCCAGGGTGCGCTTGATCACCTCGGTCCAGACCATGGCGTTGAACCAGCCCTGCATGTAGCCGGTGGGACGGTAGCCCGCCTCGGGATCGCTCTTCTCCGCCTGGGCCCGCAGCGCGTCCAGCATGGGGCCGCTTTCCGGGCTGTCGTAGTAGTTGTAGGGCATGACGCCCATGTAGCCGTCGGCATCCGCACCCATCTTGTCGATGATCAGCTTGTCCGAGGACCAGAAGGTGCCCATGAACTGGGTGTCCAGACCCATCTGGCGCATCTGCACCATGAACTCGTTGATGGGGGATAGCACATAGCCGTGGAACACCACATAGTCCGGGCGCACGCGGCGCAGCTTCAGCACCTCGGCAGACACGTCCACACTGCCCGGCTTGGTAACGATCTCCTCAACCACCTCGATGCCCAGCTCGGCGGCCCTGGCCTTGCCGTTCTCGATGGGGTCCTTGCCGAACTCGGTATCGCTGTAGACGAACGCCACCGTGGGCATGTCGCCACCCTCACCCTGGGATGCGATGTATTCCAGGATGATGCCGAACATCTGGCTGTAGTTGGGTCCCGGAATGAACTGGTAGGGGTACTGTTCGTTGTCGGTGAGGGCTGTGGCAAAGGACGCGCCGCTCATCAGCGTGGTGTTCATGCTGTTGAGCTCGGAGGCGATGGCCTTCATGAAACCGGTGCTGTCGCCGTAGTAGACCGCCGGTGAATCACTGCCGGAGATCTTCTTGAAGGCGGCGACCGATCGGTCCACTTCATAGGCGGTGTCTTCCATCACGTACTCCACCGGATGGCCGTTGATACCACCTTCGCTGTTGATCCAGTCGGTGTAGTCGGTCAGGCCGGCGTGGATATGGATGCCGGCAAAGGCAAACACCCCGGACAGGGGAATGGAGCCACCAAACACAATCGGCTCCTTGTCCTGGGCCAGGGCCGGGGCGGCCAGCCCCAGTGCGGCCACCAGGCTGCCCATACCGGCGAGCCGGCGGCCCTTCTGCATCAGTTGGTTGAACATGGCGTGTCTCCTTGCTTCTTGTTGTTGGTGCTGTCGGGTCAGTTTGTTGGTGTTATCAGATCAGGAATGCCCCGCAACCAGGGTCAGCTGCGGAACGGCCACAGGTGGAAGAAGCGGCGTATGCGACGCCAGATCTCCGCCAGCCCGTGGGGCTCGAAAATCAGGAAACCCACGATCAGGGCGCCGAAGATAATCTCCAGCATCGGCGACATGAACACCGGGGCGTTGGGCCAGATGGGGGTCATCGCGGCCGTCAGCAGTTTCAGGGCCTCCGGCACCAGGGTCATGAAGGCCGCCCCCAGGATACCGCCCAGCAGGTTGCCCATGCCGCCTACGATCACCGCCGCCAGGTAGAAGATGGACATGGACAGGGGGAAGCTCTCCGGTGTCACCACCCGGTAGAAATAGGCAAACAGGCCACCGGCCACCCCGGCGTAGAACGAGCTGAGGGCGAAGGACATCAGCTTGTACTTCAGCAGCGGGATGCCCAGGATCTCGGCGGAAATGTCACGATCACGGATGGCAATGAACGCCCGCCCGACCCGGGTGCGGAACAGGTTTTTCGCCGCCAGCAGGGCCAGCACCGCCAGCGGCACGATAATGAAGTACATGGCGAAGTCGCTGCGGAATTCCAGACCGAACAGGTGGGCCGGGTCCAGACTCAGGCCCTCCATGCCGCCGGTAACCGGCTCCCACTCGGCGAAAATGAAATGCAGGAACACGCTGGCCGCCAGGGTGGCGATGGCCAGGTACAGCCCCTTCACCCGCAGGGACGGCAGCCCTACGAGAATACCAACCGCCGCAGCCACCAGCCCCGCCGCCAGCAGGGTCACCGGGAACGGCAGACCGGTGTTGATGGACAGCCAGGCTACGGTGTAGGCGCCCACACCCATGAAGCCGGCCTGCCCCAGGGATATCAGCCCGGTGTAACCGGTGAGGATATTGAGACCGGTGGTACTGATGATGGCAATCCCCACCAGGCAGCCCAGGTACAGCAGGTAGGAACTGGCCAGGAACGGGAATGCCAGCAATACCGCCAGCAGCAGGGCAAACCAGACCTTCTGGGTGCTGCTGGTCCAGATGGCCTCGTCGGCAAGATACGTCTGTTTGGCGTCGCCGATTCTCATTTTATACCCGCTCTATCTCATGGGTGCCGAACAGGCCGTAAGGCTTGAACACCAGGATTACCGCCAGCACCGCAAAGGTGGCGGGCATGCGGTACTCTCCGCCCAGATAGGCCCCCGCCACGGTTTCCAGCCAGCCGATAAACACCCCGGCGATTAACGCGCCGAGGATGCTGTCCAGGCCGCCGACAATCACCACCACCAGCACGCTCAGCCCGATGATCCCGAACTGGGGACTGAGACCACCGGTGGCCGCCACCAGGATGCCCGCCAGCGAAGCGGCCAGGGACCCGAATACCCAGGCCAGGTTGAACACCCGGCGCACATTGATGCCCATGGAATAGGCCGCCGCCTGATCCGAGGCCGTGGCCCGCAGCGCCACCCCGCCCCGGGAGAAACGGAAATACAGCAGGTAAAGCACCAGCATCGCCATGCCGATAAGGAATCCATAGGCAATCTTCGGCGCCAGGTACATGGGACCGATAAACACCGGCTCCCTGGGGAGGAAGGAAGGCAGTAACTGGGGGTTGGAGGTCCATACCATTTCCACCAGCCCCACCAGAATGCTGGCGATGCCAATGGTGACCATGACCACGGAAATGGGCGACTCCCCCAGCATGGGCCGGATCATGGTTTTCTCAATCACACCTCCGAGCAATGCCCCACCTACGACAGCCATTGGCACAGCCACCCAGGCGGAAAGTTCCATGCCACCGGCAAACGCCAGGAACAGATAGGCCGCAAACATCATGATCTCGCCAATGGCGAAGTTGATCACCCGCGTCGCCTTGTAGATGATCACGAACCCCAGGGCGATCAGGGCATAGAGCCCACCCATGGCCAGCCCCGCCAGGCTGATCTCGCCGAAGAACAGCCAGTCCATCAGGCCGCCTCCCGGTCCGGGTTGAGCCGCTTGCGCAGGCTGTCGATATCACTGTTGCCCAGGTAGGCCTTGATCACATCCGGATTCTGCTGGACCTCGGCGGGAGCGCCCTCGGCAATCACCTGACCGAAGTTGAGTACCGCGATGTGGTCGGAGATATCCATCACCATGCCCATGTCGTGCTCCACCATCAGCACGGTGATGTCCCACTCCTCCCGGATATCCAGGATGAAACGGGCCATATCCTCCTTCTCTTCCCGGTTCATACCCGCCACCGGCTCATCCAGCATCAGCACCTTCGGGCGCATGGCCAGGGCCCGGGCCAGCTCCACCCGTTTCTGCAGGCCATAGGGCAGGCTGGCCACCGGCTGACGGCGGATATGATCGATCTCCAGGAAGTCGATAATGCGGCGCTCCACCTCCTCGCGAATCTCCATTTCCTCCCGGCGAGCGCGGCCGTAATAGGTCAGCGCGCCCAGCAGACCGGTGTTCATGTGCACATGGGCGCCGAGCTTGATGTTGTCGAGCACGGTCATGCCCCGGAACAGGGCGATATTCTGGAAGGTGCGGGCGAGGCCCAGTGCTGCCCGCTTCGGGGGCCTGAGGCCCTTCAGGGGCTCACCCTGATAGTGGATCCTGCCCTGCTGGGGTTTGTAGAAACCGGAGATGCAGTTGAACAGCGAGGTCTTGCCGGCACCGTTAGGACCGATCACGGTGGTGATGGTGTCCTGAGGCACCCGGAAACTGACATCCTGCAGCGCGTGCACGCCACCAAAGGAAAGCGACAGCTGGCTGATTTCCAGTATATTCACAACGCCTCCATGTGCTGACCCGCACCTGTACGCCAGCTGTCCAGCCGGGCAGGAATCGCCGGGGCGGATCAATAGTTGTTGTTTTTATCTTTCGGTTAGAGTGATCGGGCGCAACCGGGAAAAAATCGTCCATTCCGACGATATTTCTCTCCCCCTTGGCGATGGACTGTTCCGGAAGCGTAGTCGCCAAAATCGTCCATTGCGACGATATTGACGGGGCATGACCTGCCCTATTGTCTGGGGAAGACAGAAAACCATCGACAGTGGGTGCCCGAACCTGACCGCCCGCTCCAGAAGAGCCTCGCCAATGAGTACCGACAACACCCCGCAGGCCGGCAAGCCTGCCAGTCAGACTGACTTCGATCCCGAGGCATTGCTCGGCTACCTGAAAACGTCCCTGCCCGAACTCGCCAGCGCCATCGATGCCGGCAACGTCTCCATTACCCCCATCTCCGGCGGCCAGTCCAATCCCACCTACTTCGTGAACGTCGGCGACCGGGAACTGGTGCTGCGCAAGGCCCCCAACGGTGAACTGCTGCCCGGCGCCCACCGGGTGGACCGGGAATACCGCATCATGGATGCCCTGGCGGATTCCGGGGTACCGGTGCCGGACATGGTCCGCCTGGAGGAGGACAAAGGCGTGCTTGGCGCGCCCTTCTACCTGATGGCACGGCTCCACGGGCAGGTGTTTCACGAAAGCATCCTGCCGGAACACTCCCCCGAGGACCGGTCCGCCATCTATCAGCACAAGGCGACGGTGCTGGCCAACCTTCACCGGGTGGATGTTGCTGAAAAGGGCCTCGAAGACTATGGGCGCACCGGTCCCTTCTTCAGCCGTCAGATCCATCGCTGGACCAAGCAGTGGGAACTCTCGAAGACCTGCGAAATCCCGGAGATCGATCAGCTGGCAAAGTGGCTGAAAGACAACGACGACGGCGACGAGACCTCCACCCTGGTGCACGGCGACTACCGCATCGGCAACCTGATGATCCACCCGGCGCAGCCGCGCATCGTCGGGGTACTGGACTGGGAGCTGTCCACCCTGGGACATCCCCTGGCGGACCTGGCACATGCCACTGCCATGTGGCATATCACGCCGGAAGAGTATGGCGGATTGATGGGCGCGGACCTGAAGGCACTGGGCATTCCGGAACGCCGGGAGTTCGAGGACATTTACCTTGAGGCCGCCGGTTTCAGCCACGGCCTGACTCCGTTTCATCATGCCTTCGCCCTGTTCCGCTGGGCGGTGATTTTCCAGGGTATCGCCAAGCGGGCCGAGGAAGGCAACGCCGCCTCGGAGAATGCCGCCACCGTCGGCGCCCTGGCGATTGCACTGGGACGTCGGGGGGCCGAGCTGCTGTCCGGCGACGGACTGACGGGTTAGACACTCTCACAGTCACCGGAGTATTACACCCGGTTCTTCCGGGGAAGCAGGGAAGCGGCGCACAACAAATACAACACGCAATTGCAGGTGGCCTTTCGCACGGCCATGGGAGAATCGTAATGAGCAGCAATCTTCTGAAACTGACCGCCGCAGGTCTGTTGGCCGGCTCGCTTGGGCTTACCGGAGCCGCCACAGCCGAAACCCTGCGCATTTCATCCGGTATCGGCCAGCAGCACTTCTGGGCCGGAGAGCACATGGATCCGTTCATCAAGGCCATCGAGTCAGCCGATATCGGCATTGACTTCGAGGCCTATTATTCCGGCTCCCTGGTCACGCCGGGGCAGGAACTGGACGGCCTCAACGACGGCATTATCCACGTGGCGGCACCTCTGCTGGCACCCTACCATGAAGGCCGCTTCCCTCTGTCCGATGTCACTCAGCTACCTACCCTGGAAACCAATTCCGAACTGGTCACCGATGCCCTGCTGGAACTGATGGACTCGGACCAGGAACTGAAGGATGGCAAGTCGTTTTACGAGTATGAGATCGGCGACAAGGGCATCCGGGGCTGGCCGGTGGGTGCCACCTCTGCCTATTCCCTGGCCACCACCGGCATCGAACTGAGAGAGCCATCGGATATCGAGGGGCTCCCCATTCGCGCCGGCTCACCGCTGCACACCATCCTGCTGGAAGAACTGGGCGCCACACCGGTCACCATGACCAGCGCCGATTCCTATGAGGCCCTGTCCCGCGATACCGTGGAAGGCACCATCCTGTCAGTGGCAGACTGGCCCTCCTATTCCTTCGAGGACCTGCTGGAATACGCCATCACCGGAATTTCCATGGGTCACTGGGAGAGTTACCTCGCAATGACGGAGGAAACCTGGCAGGGACTGACTGACGAACAGCGTGAAACCTGGGACCGGATCGCCCGTGAGATCGCCATGGAGAACGCCCGCCACATTGATCGCCAGGAAGTGAAAGTCCGTGAGGAAACCAGCGCGGACGGCACCACCTTTGTGCAGATCGAAGACCTCTCCGGGGAAATGCAGGACTATATGGCAAAGGCCGCAAGCCAGACCTGGATCCGCTGGATTGAGCAGCTTGAGGAAGACGGCCATCCCGCCAGGGCCGTGGCCCGCCAGTGGGCCGGGTTGATCACTGAGCGTGGTGGGGAAATTCCCGACGGTGCCGCCGAGTACCTCGACCTCGACTGAGCAACGTGGGTAAGCGATGGTGGCTCCGCCGCCATCGCGATTTTCACTTCCTTTCTGACTCCTGGATGATTCGCCGTGTCTGCAACGAGTGTTATCTGGATCGTCATCGCCTGGTTCGCCGTCTTCCTCGCGCTGGGCCAGAACGTCGCCACCGTCCTGTTCGGCGCCGGTATCGTGGGTATTGCCCTCTACATCGGGATCGGACCGCTAGGCGGTATCATTGGCCCCGACACCTTTTATTCGGCATCCATCTACTCCCTGTCTATCGTCCCACTTTACCTGCTGATGGCCCAGATGCTGCTCCGGGGCGGTATCATTAATGACCTGTTTCAGGTCGGTCACCGCATGTCGGGCTATCGCAGGTACCCCCTCGGGGTCGCGACTATCGTCACCGGGTCGCTGCTGGGCGCCGTCTCCGGCTCGGGAGCGGCCAGCTCCGCTTCCCTGGCCGCCGTTGCCTCACCGGAACTGGAAGAACTTGGCTACACCCGCCGTTTCTCCCTGAGTATTGCCGCCGTGGCCGGCTCCCTATCGGCCATCGTGCCCCCCAGCCTGATCATGATCATCTACGGCTCGCTGACCTCGGTTCCCATCGGGCACCTGTTTATCGGTGCCCTCGGACCCGCGTTGCTCTGCATCACCATCTATGTGGTGTGCCTGAAGGTCTTCGGCGAAATCCGCAAGGATGCGCAGGTGGATGGGACGATCCCCGATGAGCCGGAGGAGAGAGATGGCCGACGCAGGAGCCGGAATGCTTTCCTGTTCGTGGTCACCCTGATGGTGGTGGTCTTTGGCGGCATCTACGGCGGCATTATTACCGTTGCCGAAGCCGGCGCCATTGGTGCCTTTACCGCCATGGTGGGCATGGTTGCCATGGGCCGCGTCAGCCGGAAGGATATCTTCCAGGCCCTGGCTGAATCGGTAAAGATCACCGCCGCACTGATGATGCTGGTGCTCGGTGCCAAGATTTTCGCCCGCTTCCTGACTTTCTCACGACTGCCCAATGAGTTGATTGCCGTCATGGACCCACTGATGTCCAACCCCGGACTGGTGGCCGTCATCCTGCTGGCGGTATTTTTCCTGGCCGGGATGTTCCTGGAGTCCGCCGCCGTGATCGTGCTGCTGGTGCCCATCATCCTCCCATTACTGGAGGCCGCGGGCATCGACCTGCTTTGGTTTGGCGTCAGTGCATCCACCATGATTGCCCTGGGCCTGCTGACGCCGCCGGTGGGTCTCGCCAGCTTTGCCGCAGCCAGCGCCGCCGGCCACCCCGCGTCGCAGGTCTTCCGGGGTGCCACCATCTTCGCGTTGGCGGCAGGCATCATCGTGACCGGCATGCTGCTGGTATTCCCATCCATCGTGACCTGGCTACCGGCCCAGATGCGCTAAGGAGGAAACCATGGGATTCTGGCAAAGAATCGGACAGATAGAAGGCGGTCTGGCCTCCGTAGGCGGCGGATTCTGTCTGTTCGCCATCATGATCATGACGGTACTCAGCGTGTTGGGGCGGTATGTATTCGGCATGGACCTGATACCGGGAAGTTATAACCTGATTGAACGGGTGGCCTTCCCGCTGCTGGTGTTCTGGGCCATCCCGCTAGCCCATCGGGATGGTATGTTCCCCAAATTTGACATGCTGCAGGCCTGGCTGCCGCCGATGCTCCATCGAATTCTGGCGTCACTGGTACTTCTGGTGGAAATCGTTATCTTCGTGGTAGTGATGTGGTACGTCACCGAATACGCGTGGAGTTCCGTCGAGAGCGGTCGCCAGTTCCAGATCAGCTCTACTCACTGGCCCATCTGGCCAGTCATACTGATGGTGCCCCTGGCGTTTGGCCTGATGCTGCTGGAGATGTTCCGGCTATTCTGGATCACCGCCACGGGCCGCCACACTCCGAAACCGCACACTGATGACTGAAGGTGAATGACCGTGACAACCGATCCAATCGTTATTACCAGCATGGCCCGCACCCCCATGGGCGGTTTCCAGGGCGACCTGAAGGCGCTGTCCGGCACCGACCTGGGCGCGGCGGCCCTCAAGGCGGCGTTGCAGCGCTCGGCCATGGGCAGCAGGGACGTCAGCGAGGTGATGATGGGCAATGTACTGCCCGCCGGCCTGGGCCAGGCGCCGGCACGGCAGGCGGCCCTGGGCGCGGGTCTGGATCTGTCCACCCCCTGCACCACCATCAGCAAGGTGTGCGGGTCCGGCATGAAGACGGCCATGTTGGCCCATGACCTGATTACCGTGGGCAGCGCGGATATTGTCGCCGCCGGCGGCATGGAGAGCATGACCAACGCCCCCTACCTGGTGCCCAAGATGCGCGGCGG
Organism: Marinobacter sp. OP 3.4; assembly: GCF_036224885.1. Lineage (NCBI taxonomy): Bacteria > Pseudomonadati > Pseudomonadota > Gammaproteobacteria > Pseudomonadales > Marinobacteraceae > Marinobacter > Marinobacter sp. OP 3.4. The sequence goes on along the minus strand of NZ_JAVVLT010000024.1, from coordinate 59,193 downwards.
CGCCCGCCTGGGCCACGCGGAAATGCTGGACCATATGTTCTTCGACGGGCTGGAGGACGCCTATGACAAGGGCCGGCTGATGGGTACCTTTGCGGAGTCCTGTGCCGACCATTACGCTTTCAGCCGCGAGCAGCAGGACGAGTACGCCCTGACCTCCCTGGACCGGGCCCTGAAGGCCATCGAACAGGGCCATTTCCGCGATGAGATCACGCCAGTGGACACTGGCAAAGTCATGGTGGACACCGACGAGCAGCCCGGCAAGGCCCGCCCGGACAAGATCCCCTCCCTGAAACCCGCCTTCCGCAAGGACGGCACGGTGACGGCGGCCAACTCGTCGTCGATTTCCGATGGCGGTGCGGCACTGGTGCTGATGCGCCGTTCCGAGGCCGAGAAGCGCGGCCTGACTCCCCTGGCCACTATCAAAGGCCACAGCAGCCACGCCCGGGCCCCGGAGTGGTTTACCACCGCACCGGTGGGCGCCATCCAGCACCTGATGGAAAGGACCGGCTGGAGCGTATCGGATGTGGACCTGTTCGAGATCAATGAGGCGTTTTCGGTAGTGCCCCTGGCGGCCATGAAGGAGCTGGATATCCCCCACGACAAGGTGAATGTGCACGGCGGCGCTTGTGCCCTTGGCCATCCTCTTGGGGCCTCCGGGGCGCGGATTATCGTGACCCTGTTGGGGGCGATGCAGACCTATGATCTGAAGCGTGGGGTGGCTTCATTGTGTATTGGTGGGGGTGAGGCGACTGCTATTGCCCTTGAGCGGGAGTGACAGGTGCTCCCGTCTGAGCACTGCTTTGCTTTTTAGATTAGTGCCATACAGTCCGGAAGGTGGGTAGGGGCCTTTCTCCATCGCAATTCAGGGGCCGTCCCTGGCAACCCGCCTTGCTCCGCGCCTTCCCTGGCGCTGTTCCGAAAGGCCCCTACCCACCTTCCGGACTGCCCATAGTTCGGTGCTAATTCAAACTTGAGAATCGAGCTACACCTTGGGATCCGCAAACTTCGGCGCCCGCTTCTCGAGGTTGGCGTACACCGCCTCCACCTGATTCGGGCTGCTCCCAAATGCCAGGAAATAGTCAGTACTCAGAAAGCTACGACGAAAACGGCTCTGGCGGTAAACATAAGGGCGTCGTTGGTCGACTATCCCCAGGCCCAAGATAACGGGCAAATAACTCACTATGTTTCCACTGCCCTTCACTTTCCTTTAGCAGAACACTCAATGCGAGTACTCCACCATCAGACGCCTGACCCACGAGAAGCATACAGCTTTCGCCCCCTGTCATTTCTATGGATTCGGGGGCAGTGGGAGCATCAGAAAACAGCAGCGGGTATCGCAACGATGATTCAAAATTATCTATTGGAATAGATTTGCCAGAACTGTCGGCTGTCCTGAGGAACATATCCTGAGCGGGTTCATCCCATTGTCCTGCCAGTTCCTCTAGGGGAGCTTCATTATCGGTAAGCATTAGATAATTGCCATAGGCCTGTGCTGGAGACTTGGTCGTAGTTGCCTCCTGTGATGCACATCCGACAATAACTATTGGCAGGAAGATGGCTACAGCTAAGCCGGGCAGATTCATCATTAATGTCATTTCCGCAACACTCCTTGTTAGTTATTCCGGAAGGCACCCCTGGTGTTTGCTTCAAACCGACTATCCGCGTTGATCACCCGTGCTGCCTGACAGAGCAGCCCCGTGCACTCCATAATCAACGTATCGAAATCAACGACACCGGAGAAACTCAGGTTCAGTGCGCCAATCTTGCCACTAACACTGTACGAAAACAGATCATCTTCTGTAGCGCTGAAACGGACGCTGATCCATTTAACGTCCCAGCCTATTTTGTCTCGCTGGGTGGGGCTAAGGGAGAAAGAGGCGTTCCCTGCCGAACCGGAGATGGAAACATCGCCAGTTTGATCAAGCGTTAACGTAAAGTTCCCCGCTGATTTTGACAGTGAAGTAACGACGCCATCGTCTTGATCGTATGCAAAACTGATTAGTTTCGCGATCGTCAGTTGCGCGCGGAAACGTCCGGAAGAATTCGGCATAACAGATCCTTGTCTATCAGAGTTAGTCCATCAACCGTCCGGAAAATAACACGGCACCCCTCTCCCAACAACTGGCTCGATCACAACCATGGAAGTCGGATTGCCCCCTGACTAGCGTCCAACATTCCCTCTCCCCAACGAGAGAGAGGGCCAGGGTGAGGGGGAGCGCCCGCAGGGCGCCAGAGATTCTGGCCTGGCCTGACGTTACACCTTCGGATCCAAAAACCTCGGCGCTCGCTTCTCCAGGTTGGCGTACACCGCCTCCACCTGATTGGGGCTGCCGATGATGGCGTCCTGCTCCCGGGACTCTTCCAGCAGGATGCGGGCGGCCTGTTCCTTCGGGGTGATGGCGTCGTTGAGCATGCGCTTCATGGCGCGGATGGCGTCCGGGCTCTTGCCGGCGATGGCCTGGGCCTGGGTGAGGGCTTCCTCCCGGGGGTTACCGGCGATGCGGGTGGCCAGGCCCACGTCCAGGGCCTCCTGTCCTGAGAGGATACGACCGGTGTAGCACAGTTCCCGGGCGACGTCCGGGCGTACCAGTTCATTGACCAGCACCATGCCGCCCATGTCCGGCACCAGACCCCATTTGATTTCCATCACCGCCCACTGGGAGTCCGGGGTGGCGTAGCGGAAGTCCGCGCCCAGGGCGATCTGTAGCCCGCCGCCGAAACAGACGCCGTGCACCGCTGCAATCACCGGCACCGGCACGTCCCGCCAGACCATGGCCACGTACTGGGCCAGATTGGAGTCGCCGTGGGTTCGCTTCTCCAGGCCCTCGGTGGTGGAGCTGGGCTGGCCCTCGGCCATTTTCGAGAAATTGCCCATATCCAGGCCCGCACAGAAGCAACGGCCTTCGCCGCTGACGACAACCGCCCGCACCGTGGGGTCGTTCTTCAGGGACTCCCCGGCGGCTGCCAGATCGGCAAACATCTCGGTGCTGATGGCGTTCATCTTGTCGGGGCGGTTGAGGCGAACCTCGACCACGCCTTCATGGTCAGTGCGGATAACCTGTACGGTGTCGGACATAGTGACTTCCTCGATAGCAGCAGGCCCGCTCAGGTGGAGCGTTTGGCCTTGTCCTGATTGTTAATGGCGGTAATGGCTTCCCGGGCCCGGCGCCACTCGTCGTCGCCCCAGGCGGCCAGGGCGGAGAAGTTGGCGCCGTCCGCCTGGTACTGACCGCCATCAATGGCGATGGTCTGGCCGTTGACGTATTCGGCGCCCGGTCCCAGCAGGAACACGGCCAGGTTGGCCAGTTCCGGGTAACGGCCGGGGCGACCCATGGGGCTGTCCCCCAGATCCATCTCACCCAGCGGTCCCAGGCGTTTGCTCATGCCTTCGGTGGGGAACAGGCCCGGCGCGATGGCGTTGAGGCGGATGCCGCGGTTGCCCCACTCTACCGCAAGTGACTGTGTCATGGCATTAATGCCAGCCTTGGACATGGCCGAGGGCACCACGAACGGCGAGCCGTTCCAGACCCAGGTGGTGACAATGGACACCACCGACGCCGGTTTGCCTTCCGCCAGCCAGCGCTTGCCGCAACTCTGGGTGACCAGGAAGCTGCCCCGGAACACGATATTGGCGACGGCATCAAAGGCCCGGTGGGACAGGTCCTCGGTACGGCTGACGAAGTTACCGGCGGCGTTATTCACCAGGCCGGTGAGGGCACCGCCATCGTCCCAGATCTGCTGAACCATGGCGTCGATGGCCTCCGGGCTGCGGATATCGCAGGGGATGGGGGTGACTTTGCCACCGTGGCGCGCCATCAGGTCGTTGGCGGTTTCTTCCAGCACACTGCCCCGGCGGCCACAGATATAGACGTGGGCACCCAGGATCAGGCAGGCCTCCGCCATCTCCCTGCCCAGGCCGGTACCACCGCCGGTCACCAGGATGCGTTCGCCGTCCAGGAGGCCTTCCCGGTACATCAGTTCTTCTGCGTTCATGATGTTTCTCCTTCGGGGGCATATCGGGGTTCGCGTTTTTCCAGGAAAGCACTCACTCCTTCCTGGAAATCCTCATCCTGCACACACAGGATCTGGTTGCGGTCTTCCAGGGCCACCACCGCTTCCAGGCCCTGGGCGTCGATGGCCAGACCCAGGGCTTCCTTTGTCAGCCGCAGCCCCAGGGGCGTGGCCCGCAGCATGTCCGCCACCAGGCCGTCGGCATGTTCATGAAGCTGCTCCAGCGGTGCCACCAGGCTGGTGAGTCCCAGCTCCCGGGCCCGCTCGGCCTCGATAAAGCGACCGGTGAGCAGGTATTCCGCCGCCACGGAGGCGCCGACCATGCGGGGCAGGAAGTAACTGACCCCCACATCACAGCCACTGAGTCCCAGCTTGATAAAGGCGGCATTCATACGGGCATCGGGGGTTAGCAAACGAATGTCGCTGGCAAGGGCAATGGCAAAACCGCCACCACTGGCGGAACCCTGTACGATGCTGATGATGGGCTGGGGGCAGCGGCGCATGGCCACCATGATGTCCCGCACCGCGCGCTGTTCATCCAGCGCACCACCCACCCGGGGATTAATAGGGGTCTGTGCCTGTTCCTTCAAATCCAGACCGGCGCAGAAGGCCCGACCTTCAGCGGCCAGCACCACCACGCGGATATCCCGCCGATGGTAGAGTTCACTGAAATAGCTTCGCAGGGCCTGGATCAGGGGGCGGTCCAGGGCATTGAGGGCATCCGGTCGTGCCAGGGTGAGGCGGGCCACACCGCCGGACTCGTCAATGTTCAGGGAGGTGGGAAGATCTGACATGAGCGGTTTCCTCGCCAACGGTGGGGATCCGCTACATGATCATTTGATAAGCAAGCTCACACATCGTCGGAACGGACGAACCGGCAGGAGGTCGTGGTCACCGGGAACCCAGCAGGGGACATTCCTGCACCAGTCTTTCGATCAGCTCCCCGGCCGGCATGTCCCGGGCCAGCGGCGCTCCCTGGCCCGCCCAGTGGGCCGCGAATGCCTGACTCCCCTTTGCGGTTGCGGCGGCGGCCAGGGCCTTTCCCGCATCGTAGGCAATGGGATAGTCGGGGAGCGTCGGGGCGCCGGCCAGGTCAATGTCCGTATAAAAGCGGTTCACAATGCCCCGGGCGGGGCGGCCAGAGATGGCGCTGGTAATCTGCGTATGATGGCTGCGGTCACTGCTGAGGGCATCGCGATGGCCGGCACTGGCGCTGGATTCCAGGCACAGGATGAAAGCGGTGCCTAGCTGGGCGCCGGCGGCCCCCAGCTCCATCACGGCGCCGATGCCCTTGCCATCCATGATTCCCCCCGCCGCGATAACCGGCACGCGGCTATCGGCACAGACCAGGCGGGTCAGGGGCAGGATACCCAGTTGCTGGTCGCCCTGTTCCGGCTCAAATACGCCACGGTGCCCCCCGGCCTCCGCACCCTGGACAACAATGGCATCCACGCCCGCAGCTTCCACCCTGGCCGCCTCGTCGGGGGTGGTGGCGCAGCCAAAGGTCACGATACCCGCTTCCCGAAGGGACTGGATCCAGTCCTCCGGCGGTAACCCGAAATGAAAACTGACCACCGCCGGCCGTTCCTCAAGGAGCATGTCCAGGGTTGAACGGTCTTCGGTGAAACTCCGGTAGGGCAAGGTCAACCGGGACGGCGGGGTGGCGTCGAACGCATCGAAGAAGGGCCTGAGATGGTTGAGCCAGCTGGCTTCCCTCTCAGGGTCGGGCCTCGCAGCCCGGTGACAGAACACGTTGACGTTAAACGGTTTGTCCGTCAGCGCACGGGTGGCGGCGATCATCTCCCGCGCCTTGTCCGCCGAGCTGGCCCCGATGCCGATCGAGCCCAGGGCCCCGGCATTGGATACGGTGGCAGCCAGCTCGGGCGTGGAAACCCCCACCATCGGTGCCTGGACGATCGGGTACTGGATATTGACGAGACGGGTCAGCGGATTCGAGAAGCTCATGGTGTTCCCCCTTTGCGCAATGACGACCACATTATCATGCCATGATCGTCCGTGCCGCAGTGGGCGGCCCCGTCAGTTCTTCCCCCGGCTAAGACCTGTACCGGTCAGAGCAGGTTCTTCAACTCCCGGGCAATCAGCAGCCGCTGCACCTCGCTGGTGCCCTCGTAGATCTGGGTGATGCGGGCGTCCCGGTACAGGCGTTCAACCCCATAGTCTTCCAGGTAGCCGTAGCCACCGTGGATCTGGATGGCGTGGGAACAGACTTCCTCCGCCAGCTCGCTGGCAAACAGCTTCGCCTGGGAGGCCTCCGACAGGCAGGGCTGACCGGCGGTTTTCAGGCGGGCGGCGTGGACCACCAGCAACCGTGCCGCATTCAGGCGGGTGTGCATGTCCGCCAGCATGTTGGCGATGCTCTGGTGCTCGGTGAGGGGCACACCGAACTGCTGTCGCTCACGGGCGTATTTCAGGGCGGCCTCGAAGGCGGCACGGGCCACGCCCACCGCCTGGGCGGCGATGCCGATACGGCCACCTTCCAGGTTGGACAGGGCGATGTTCAGGCCCTTGCCCCGGTCACCCAGCAGGTTTTCTTCGGGAATGCGGCAATCCTCCAGGGTGATGGCACAGGTGTCGGAACCCCGAATACCCAGCTTGTGCTCCATCCGGTCTACCCGGAAGCCGGGGTTGTCGGTGGGCACCAGGAAGGCGGACAGGCCGCGCTTGCCCTGGTCCGGATCAGTGACAGCAAACACCACCGCCAGCCCGGCCCGCTTGCCGTTGGTGACGAACTGCTTGGCGCCGTTGAGCACCCATTCGCCGTCCTTCAGTTCCGCCCGGGTCTTCAGGTTATGGGCCTCGGAGCCGGCCTGGGGCTCGGTCAGGCAGAAACAGCCGATGGTCTCGCCACTGGCCAGGGACGGCAGCCAGCGTTTCTTCTGGTCCTCGGTGCCGTAGTTGAGCACCGGGGCGCAACCCACGGAGTTATGCACGCTCATCAGGGTGCTGGTGGCGCAGCAACCGGCGGCCACTTCCTCCACCGCCAGGGCGTAGGCAACGAAGTCCACGAAGCTGCCGCCCCACTCTTCCGGCACCACCATGCCCAGCAGGCCCAGCTCGCCCATCTGCCGGATCACGGCGTCGTCGATATAGCCGGACTTGTCCCATTCCGCCGCCCGGGGCGCCAGCTCGCTTTGGGCAAACTGGCGGGCCATGTCGCGGATCATCCGCTGGTCTTCGTTGAACTCAATATCCTGCATGGTGGCGTTCTCTTGTTGTTCTCTATGTCTGACAGGGTGACAAACCGTTGGTTACCGGGCCTCGTCGAAAAAGACGGAAATGTCCTCCGGCTTCAGGTCATCAATGCTCGCCACCCGCCATTTCGGAGACTTGTCCTTGTCCACGATAAGCGCACGGACGCCCTCGACAATATCGCCCTTGTCGAACCACTGATAATCCAGCGCCAGTTCCAGTTGCAGGGCTTCCGCCAGGGACAGCTCCCGGCCCCGGCGTACCAGTTCCAGGGACAGGCCCATGCCCAGGGGGGACAGTGTATCCATCGCCTTCAGGGTCTCCCGGGCCCAGTCCGTGTACTCCGGGCGCTGCTCCTGGCGCAGGGAATCACGCACCGCGTGCAGATCAGGCTTCGCAAAGTGCTCGTCGATAGCCGGCTGCATCTCGGCCAGGCGGGAGGCCCTGGGTTCGGCGGCGGCATGGGCCAGGCCTGACTTCAGGGACTCGACGGTGGTGGCGTCGGTGCCGTCCAGGGTGACGTCGATGGTGGCGAAGGTTTCCTCGGGGATATACAGGTCCGCCAGCCCGGCATGGATGGCATCGGCGGCGTCCAGGTGTTTGCCGGTCACCGCCAGGTACTCCCCAAGGCGACCTGGCAGGCGTCCCAGGAAATACGTCGCCCCCACATCCGGGAAGTAGCCGATGCCGGTCTCGGGCATGGCCAGCTTCGACCGGTCACTGACAATCCGCAGGCTGGTGCCCTGGGCAATGCCCATGCCGCCACCCATGACAATGCCGTTCATCAGGGCCAGCACCGGCTTGGGGTACTCGTGGATGGCCTGGTCGAGGGCGTACTCCTCCTCGAAAAACACCCGGTGCAGGTTGTCGCCGGACTGGTAACTGTCGTACAGGGCGCGGATATCGCCCCCGGCGCAGAACGCCCTGTCGCCAGCCCCCATGAACACCACTGCATCGATGCCGCTGTCGCCGGCCCAGTCGTCCAGTTGCCGGTGGATGTCCCGCACCATGCCCAGGGTCAGGGCATTCAGGCCCTTGGGGCGATTCAGGGTCAGATAACCGTAGCGGCCACGGACATCGACAATCAGTTCAGGCTGGTTGTCACTCATTCAGACTCCTTGCGATAACGTTTGATAATGGCGGAAAAATCCAGGTGGCCATGGCCCTCGAAACTCATGGACTGGTAGAGCTGCTGGGCAAGCGCCCCCATCACCACCGGCTGGCCGGCCACCTTGGCGGCCTCGGTGGCCAGGCCCAGGTCCTTGACCATCAGGTCGGTACCGAAACCGCCGGTGTAGCCCCGGTTGGAGGGGGCGGTCTCGATAACGCCCGGGTAGGGGTTGTAGGTATCGGTGCTCCAGCAGCGGCCGCTGGAGGTGTTGATCACCCCCGCCAGCACTTCCGGGTCCATACCCATGGAGACGCCCAGACTCATGGCTTCGGCGGCGCCGATCATGGAGATGCCCAGCAGCATGTTGTTGGCCATCTTGGCCACCTGGCCGTTGCCGGCGGCACCGCAATGTACGATATTCCGGCCCATGTTCTCCAGCACCGGGCGGGCAAAGGCGAACTCGCTGTCCTCACCGCCCACCATAAAGGTCAGGGTGCCCGCCTGGGCGCCACCGGTACCGCCGGATACGGGGGCGTCCAGCATGGGATTGCCCTGCTTCGCGGCCTGGGCGGCCACATCCCGGGAGGTCATGGGGTCGATGGTGGAGCTGTCGATCAGGTGCACGCCTTTGGCCACATTCGCCAGGACGCCGTCCTCCGCGAGGTACACGGCCTTCACATGCTTGGCGGCGGGCAGCATGGTAATGACCAGTTCGACATCGCTACCGGCCACGGCGGCAATACTGTCGGCGGCGGTTGCGCCCTCGGCGCGGGCTTTCTCCACCGCCTCCGGTACCAGGTCAAATACGGTCAGTTCGTGGCCGGCCTTGAGCAGGTTGCTGGCCATGGGCGCGCCCATGTTGCCCAGGCCGATAAATCCGATCTTCATGATTGTGCCTCCAATGTTTTTGTTGTCCGGGGCGTTACAGGCCTACTGGTGTTTGAAGTCCGGCTTGCGCTTCTCCACGAAGGCCCTCATGCCTTCCTTCTGGTCATGGGTGGCAAAGATGGCGTGGAAGATCCGCCGCTCGAACCGCACCCCTTCGCTCAGGCTGGTCTCGAACACCCGGTTCACCGCTTCCTTGGTCATCATGGTGCTGGGCAGGGACTTCTCCGCAATGCTGTCCGCCGCCTTGAGGGTTTCGGCCAGTAACTGGTCCGCCGGGAATACCCGGGCCACCAGGCCAGCGGTTTCCGCTTCCTTCGCGTCCATCTGGCGGCCGGTCAGGCACATCTCCATGGCCTTGGCCTTGCCCAGGGCCCGGGTCAGGCGCTGGGTGCCGCCAATGCCCGGCAGTACGCCCAGGCTGATCTCCGGCTGGCCGAAGCGGGCGTTGTCGGCGGCGTAGATAAAGTCGCACATCAGCGCCAGCTCGCAGCCACCACCCAGGGCGTAGCCGGCCACCGCCGCAATCATCGGCTTGCGACGCTGGCCGATGCGGTCCGCCTGGGCGAAGAAATCGTCCAGGTAGATCTGGGGGTATTCCAGCACCGACATCTCCTTGATGTCGGCGCCGGCGGCAAAGGCCTTTTCGGAGCCGGCCAACACAACGCAGCCAATGTCCGGATTGCGCTCGTACTCGTCCAGGGCCTGGTTCAGTTCATCGATCAACTGGCTGTTGAGGGCGTTCAGGGCCTTGGGGCGGTTCAGGGTGATCACACCAACCCGGCCCTTTACCTCCGTCAGGATCGTTTCGTAAGCCATGTCGTTGCTCCTTCCCGATGTCGCTTACCGCAGGTTGATGGTGGTATTCACGGAACCCACCTGCTCGTCCTCGTCGAACCAGCGGGCGGTGACGGTCTTGGTCTGGGTGTAGAACTGCACCACCTGCTTGCCGTAGGGGCCCAGGTCCCCCAGCTTGGAACCCCGGGAACCGGTGAAGGAGAAGTAGGGCACGGGCACCGGAATGGGCACGTTGATGCCCACCTGACCCACATCGATATGCTCCTGGAAACGGTGAGCGGCGGCCCCGGAACGGGTGAAGACGGCGGTGCCGTTGCCATTGGGGTTGGCGTTGACCAGGTCAATGGCCTCGTCCAGGGTTTCCGCCTCCAGCACGCACAGCACCGGCCCGAAGATTTCTTCCCTGTAGATGGCCATGTCCGGGGTGACGCCGGAGAACAGGGTGGGCCCGATAAAGTTGCCTTTCTCGTAACCCCGCACGTTGGGATCGCGGCCATCCAGCACCAGCTTGGCGCCCTCGCTGATGCCCTTCTGCACCAGGCCCTCCACGCGCTCCAGCGCCTGCGGGGTGATCAGCGGCCCTACGTCGGTCCCTTCCTCGGTACCGGCATTGACGTTGAGCTTCTCCGCCCGGCGGGCCAGTTCCGGCAGCCAGTTGCGGGCCTCACCCACCAGCACCAGGGCCGACACCGCCATGCAGCGCTGACCGGCGGCGCCAAAGCAGGAGCCCACCAGGGCGTTGAGGGTCTGTTCCTTGTTGGCATCGGGCAGCACCACGGCGTGGTTCTTGGCGCCCATCATGCACTGCACCCGCTTCCCCGCCTGGGACGCGCGGTTGTAGACATGGGTGCCCACCGGGGTGGAGCCCACGAAGGACACCGCCTTGATGTCCGGGTGATCGCAGATGCCGTTCACCATGTCCGGGCCGCCATGGACCACGTTCAGCACGCCCTTGGGCACGCCCGCCTCCAGCGCCAGCTCCACCAGACGCATGGTGACCATGGGGTCCCGCTCCGAGGGTTTGAGCACAAAGGTGTTGCCGGTGACGATGGCCATGGGGAACATCCACAGGGGAATCATCGCCGGAAAGTTGAACGGGGTGATGCCGGCGCACACGCCCAGGGGCTGACGCAGGGTGTAGGTGTCCACATCGCCGGCCACATTGTTGGCGTATTCCCCCATCTGCAGGGTGCCGATGCCGGCAGCGTGCTCCACCACTTCCAGGCCCCGGAACACATCCCCCTCGGCATCGGGCAGGGTCTTGCCCTGCTCGGCGGTGAGGATGCCCGCCAGCTCTTTCATGTTGTCGCGGATCAGTTGCTGGTATCTGAGGAAGATGCGGGAACGGACACCGATGGGGGTCTTGCGCCAGCTCTTGAAGGCTTCCCGGGCAGCACTGACGGCGGCGTCCAGTTCCTCCGTGGTGGCAAAGGGCACCTTCGCCAGCACCTCCTGGGTGGCCGGGTTGGTGATGTCCCGCCACTCGCTGGTCTTCGATTCGACAAATTCACCGTCAATCAACAGTTTGATAGTGGGTACCTGTGCGTTCATGGGGCTGTCTCCGGTGTTGTTCTTGTGTTGGTTCTGTATGAATACCGATCACCGGATAGTAGCAGTGCATTTTTAAACGCTACAATGGCGCTAAATGCAACCCCGATCTGCAAATATGCACAGGCCGATTAAATAATGAACTGGGACGACCTGAAGTTCTTCCTGGAACTGAGCCGCGCCGGCAAACTCACCGCCGCCGCCCGCCGCATGGGCGTGGACCACACCACGGTCTCCCGCCGTATCCACGCCCTGGAAAAAAGGCTGGGCATGACCCTGTTTATCCGCGAGCAGACCGGCTACAGCCTCACCGAGGCCGGCCGCCAGCTATTGCCCCAGGTGGAGCAGATGGAAAGCGCCAGCGTGCGCATCGAACAGAGCCTGCCGGAGGCGGACGAACAGCTCTCCGGCCAGGTGCGCATCGGTGCCACCGAAGGCTACGGCACCATCATGCTGGGGCGGGAACTGGGGCACCTGACCCGCCGCTATCCCCACCTGCATCTCGACCTGCTGGCCATGCCAAGGGCCCTGCGACTGTCCCGCCACGAAGCGGACATCGTCATCACCCTGGAGCGCCCGGAGCGCGGCCCCTTTATCGTCACCAAACTCACCGACTATGTGCTCCGGCTCTACGCCAGCCGCGACTACCTGGAGGAACACGGCCCCATCCGCCAGCGCAACCAGCTCGGCAAACACCGGTTTGTCAGCTATGTGGACGACATGGTATTCAGCCGCGAGCTGCTGTTCCTGGACGAAATCGCCGGCTCCGGCGAAGTGAATATCCGCAGCACCAGCGTACTGGCCCAGCAGGAAGCCATCGCCACCGGCGCCGGCATCGGCATACTGCCGGCCTTCTCCGCCGACATCGACGACCGCCTGGAAGTGGTCCTGCCGGACCAGATCCGCTTTATCCGCACCTTCTGGATGCTGATGCCGGAGGAACTGCGGCACATTGCCCGTATGCGGGTGACGTGGGATTTTCTCAGGGAAAGAGCGGAGGAGAATCGTTCGCGCCTGATGGCAGATCAGTCGTCCGGCCAGTAACAGGATAGGCAGCCAACGACTTGCACTACTTGTTATAGCCGCCGCAAAATCGCCTGCGCCCCCCTGGAACCGAAATTCACCCTTCGCACCAAAGGCGGGCGCGATGAACACTGTTCATTTTCTCACCTTTCCGTTCCCGCCCTTTCCCGAATAGCCCTGTAAAACATCGGGTTAAAACCTTTCCTTATCTTCCTGGCACGCCGGCTGCAACACCTACCACAGGCATCATGACCTGTTAGTACAAGTGGACCAACCGGGAAGGCTAGAACGATGAGAGACTCAAAAAAACTGGCAACACTCACGCTGTGCAGTTCGCTGACGCTCCTCGCGGCCAGCGCATCGGCAGACACCATCCGCGTCGGTATCGGCCACCAGAGCATGGTCACCAACACCATCCCTGGCGGCATCATTCTTGAAAAGCTGGAGCTGCTGGAGAAGCACCTCCCCACCACCGGCAAGTACGAAGACGTCGATTACGAGATCGTCTACCGGGACTACGACTCCGGACCGCCCATCACCAACCAGATGCTGGCCGGCAAGCTGGACTTCGGCGTGATGGGGGACTATCCCCTGATCGTCAACGGCGCCAAGTTCCAGGAAACCGGCAAGCAGGAAACCCGTTTTATCGCCGTCACCGGCTACAACCTGCGGGGCACTGGTAACGGCATCGTGGTCCCCATCGACTCCGACGCCCAGAGCCTGGCGGACCTGGAAGGCAAGCAGCTTTCCGTGCCGGTAGGTAGCGCCGCCTGGGGCATGACCCTGAAAGCCCTGAGCGAGGCGGGGCTCAGCGACAAGGTGCAGATCGTCAACCAGAGCCCGCCGGTGGGCGCGGCCAACATTGAGGCGGGGCGCATCGACGCGCACGCGGACTTCTGCCCCTGGTCGGAGATCATGGAATACCGGGAAACCGGCCGCAAGATCTACGACGGCAGCGAGGCGGAGATCCCCACGTTCCACGGCACCGTGGTGCGCAAGGACTTTGCCGACGAGTACCCGGAAGTGGTGGAGGGTTACCTGACCGCCACCCTGGAAGCCCAGCAGTGGATCCAGGACGACCCCATGAACGCGGCGGTGAAGGTATCCGAATGGACCGGCGTGGAAAAGGAAGTGCTCTACCTCTACTTCAGCCAGGGCGGCATCACCACCTTCGAGGCCAGCGTCAAGCAGGAATGGATCGACGCCCTGGAATACGACCACGCCCTGCTGCAGCGGGAAGTGGGCATTCCAGACCTGGCCTTCGACCGCTGGATCGACGACAGCTACCTGCGTAACGCCTACGCCACCATGGACATGGACTACGACGCCCTGGTGGGCACCGTGGTGGACACCCAGCCCAACAATCCCGACTTCGCGCCCGCCGAAATCTGGTTCGCGGACAAGGGCATCGTCACCTACGACACCGTGGCCGACATGCTGGCCGCCCAGGCGGACGCCGGGGAAGCCATCAACGCCACCTATGTCTACGACAACCTCACCGGCCTGAAGCTGTTCGGCAAGGCGGCCTACCTGGTGGAGGGCACCGATGGCGAGGTGGTGGCCTTCCTCAAGAAAGCCGATTCCGACAATTACATCGCTGAGAACGGCGGCACCCTGATCACCCGCGATAACGCCGTCGCCATGGCTGACTGACCCGAGCCCGGGCGGCTGCCCCTGTAGCCGCCCGGCAAGGTCCGAGGAGCAGACAATGGACAGCAAGAGCAACGCAGCACTGAAAACCACGGAGCCGGAGACCGCCGAACAGGCGGTGCCCGCTTCGCCGGTAACGGGTTCGGCAAGCCCCCCGCCCGCCGCCAATACGCCTGCGGCAACGGGACGTCCGTCCCCGGCCGGGCTCTGGTTCAAAGCCACCGGCAGCCGCTATCTGGTCAGGGTGGCCGCCCTCATCGCGGCGGTGGTTTTCTGGCAGGTGGCCTCCGACAACGGCTTCGACTTCTACATCAATTTCAACAACATTCCCGCCCCCACCGCCGTCGGCTCCGCCCTGATGACGGAACTGACCGGCCAGGAATTCTACTTGCACATCCTGCACAGCATGCAGCGGGTGGCCATCGCCTACGGTCTGGCAGTGGTACTCGGCGTGGTGCTGGGCGTGGCCATGGGCCGCTCCCGCTGGGCGGAGGACATTATCCTGCCCTACATCGAGTTGCTGCGGCCCATTCCCGCCGTGGCCTGGATTCCCCTGGCGATCCTGATGCTGCCCACCGAGCAGGCCAGCATCATCTTCATCACCTTCCTGGGGGCCCTGTTCCCGATCGTGCTGAACACCACCCACGGCGTGGAGCAGACCAACGCCACCCTGATCCGCGCGGCCCGCAGCTTGGGGGCCAGCAACCGAGCCATCCTGTGGCATGTGGTGCTGCCCGGGGCCATGCCGTCCATCGTGGCGGGCCTGGCCATCGGTATGGGCGTGGCCTGGTTCTCCCTGCTGGCCGGGGAAATCATCAGCGGCCAGTACGGCATCGGCTACTACACCTGGAACTCCTACACCCTGATCCAGTACCCGCAGATCATCATCGGCATGCTCGTCATCGGTGGCCTCGGCACCCTGTGCACCCTGCTCGTGCGCAAGGCCTGCAACCCGCTGCTGAAGTGGCAGGCCAAGGGAGGTCAGTCATGAGTGATGCAGCCGTGATGAACGACAACCGCCTGGCCGTGCTGGATCACAGCCGCCTGCGGGGCAAGGGCAACAAAGCCGGTGAGGACCGGGGACGCATCTCGATGCGGGATGTGGACATCGTGTTCGACACCGCCAGCGGTCCCCACATTGCCGTGCAGAGTGCTGACCTGACCGTACGCCCCGGCGAGTTCCTGTGTCTGCTGGGCCCCTCCGGCTGCGGCAAGTCCACCCTGATGAATACCGTGGCGGGATTCGTGAAACCCAGTCGTGGTGAGGTCACCGTGGATGGCAAACCGGTCACGCAACCGGGGCCGGACCGGGGCATGGTGTTCCAGCAGCATTCCCTGTTCCCCTGGAAGACGGTGATGGAAAACGTGGCTTTCGGCCCACTGATGGCCGGCACCAGCCGCCGGGAAGCGGACAGTATTGCCCGTACCTTCCTGTCACTGGTGGGCCTGGCGGCGTTCGAGAACGCCTACCCCAACACCCTGTCCGGTGGCATGCAGCAACGGGTGGGCATTGCCCGGGCGCTGGCCAACTACCCCAGCGTGTTGCTGATGGACGAGCCGTTCGGGGCGCTGGATGCCCAGACCCGCACCATGATGCAGGAAAACCTGCTGGAGATCTGGAGCGAGTTCCACAACACCGTGGTGTTCGTGACCCACGACATCGACGAGGCGGTGTTCCTGTCCGATCGCATCGTGGTGATGAGCGCCACCCCCGGCCGGATCATTGCCGATATCCCCGTGGAGCTGCCCCGTCCCCGGGAACAGTCCCTCATTACCACACCGGAATTCATGGAGCTCAAGCGACAGTGCCTGGACCTGATCCGCCAGGAAACCCTCAACGCGTTCGAACAGCAGAACAGGGTCGGGTGAACCATGAGCCATTCATCCCCGACTTCACCTGCACTCGCCATGACCTGTCATAACAAGACGGAGGGCACCCCATGAACAACGCCACCCAATTGATGGCGGGCCATTCGCCGCTGCCGTTGTACGTGCAGATCCGCGACAGCCTGCGGCGACAGATCCTCGAGGGGCAATACCAGGTCCACGAACGGCTGCCCTCCGAGAACGCCATGATGAAGACCTTTGGCGTGTCCCGGATCACCATCCGCCAGGCCCTGCGGGACCTGCACAACGAGGGTCTGGTGTTCTCCGCCCAGGGCAAGGGCACCTTCGTCAGCAAGCCCAAGGCGGTGCAGAACGTGCAGCGCCTGGAAGGCTTTGGCGAGGCCATGGCCGCCCAGGGCTACGAGGCGTCCGCCCGGGTGTTGAGCATCCAGCAGATGAAGGCCCCCAAGGCGGTGGTCGCGGCCCTGGACCTGCACCCCGGCGATGAGGTGGTGGAGGTCAAGCGTGTGCGCTACCTGAACCGGGAGCCGGTGTGCGTGGAGAACAGCTACTTCCCCATGGACGTGGGCCGGCAGATGTTCGGCCTGGACCTGTCCGGGGACATCTTCCCGATGCTGGAGAACCTGTTCGGCCTGCCCCTGGGCGGCGCCGATATCAGCCTGGACGCCATCCTGGCGGACGACGAGGCCCAGCAATACCTCAACCTCCGGGCCGGCGACGCCCTGCTGCGGGTGGAACGCCTCACCCACAACCGGGACGGCCGGCCCATCGACTTCGAATACCTCTGCTATCGCGGCGATTCCTTCAAATACCAATTCCGGATCGACCGGAAATAGGAGCACCTGATGAAGATCAACGACATTCCCGTAATCGACACCGACGTACTGGTTATCGGCGGTGGCACGGCCGGACCCATGGCTGCCGTCACCGCCAAGGAGCAGGACCCGAACCTGAGCGTGATGCTGCTGGAGAAGGCCAACGTCAAGCGTTCCGGCGCCATCTCCATGGGCATGGACGGCCTCAACAACGCCGTGGTGCCCGGCCACGCCACCCCGGAGCAGTACGTCAAGGAGATCACCATCGCCAACGATGGGGTCGTCCACCAACCGGCACTGATGGCCTATGCCACCCGGTCCTTCCCGATGATCGAGAAGCTGGACTCCTGGGGCGTGCACTTCCAGAAGGACGAAACCGGCGACTACGACATGAAGAAGGTGCACCACCTGGGCACCTACGTGCTGCCCATGCCGGAAGGCCATAACGTCAAGAAGATCCTGTACCGCCGCCTGCGTCGTAACCGGGTGCAGATCGAGAACCGCTACACCGCCACCCGGCTGCTGAAGGACCCGGATGGCAACATCGCCGGCATGATCGGGGTGAACACCCGCACCGCCGAACCCATCATCATCCGCGCCAAGGCGGTGATCATGGCCACTGGCGCCGCCGGACGAATTGGTCTGCCCACCTCCGGCTACCTGTTCGGCACCTACGAGAACCCGGCCAACAACGGCGACGGCCATGCCATGGCCTACCACGCCGGCGCCGACCTGGCGAACCTGGAATGCTACCAGGTGAACCCGCTGCTCAAGGACTACAACGGTCCCGCCTGCGCCTATGTGACCGGTCCGCTGGGTGGCTTCACCGCCAACGCCTTCGGTGAGCGCTTCATCGAGTGCGACTACTGGTCCGGCCAGATGATGCTGGAGTTCTTCAAGGAACTGGAATCCGGCACCGGCCCGGTGTTCCTCAAGCTGGACCACCTGGCGGAGGAGACCATCCAGGAAATCGAGACCGTGTTGCACACCAACGAGCGCCCCAGCCGTGGCCGCTTCCATGAGGGCCGCGAGGTGAACTATCGCCAGCGCATGGTGGAAATGCACATCTCCGAGATCGGCTTCTGCTCCGGCCACTCCGCTTCCGGCGTGTGGACCGACGAGACCGGTGCCACCACCGTGCCCGGCCTCTATGGCGCGGGGGACATGGCCAGCGTGCCCCACAACTACATGCTGGGCGCCTTCGTGTACGGCCAGATCTGCGGTGAAAGCGCCGCCGAGTACGTCAAATCCCGGGGCGAGGTAAAACTGGACGAAGCCTTTATTGCCGAGGAACTTGAGCGCATCCAGGCACCCATGAAACGCACCGACGGCATCCCGCCGGAGCAGATGGAATACAAGGTACGCCGGCTGGTGAACGACTACCTGCAGCCCCCCAAGGTCACCAAGAAGATGGAGATCGGCCTGGAACGCATCCTCAATGTCCGCAAGGACGTCGACAAGCTCTGCGCCCGGGATCCCCACGAGCTGCTCCGGGCCATGGAAGTGCAGTCCATCATCGACTGCGCCGAAATGGCCGCCCGGGCCTCCCTGTACCGCACCGAGTCCCGCTGGGGCCTCTACCACTACCGCGTCGACTGCCCGGAACAGAACAACGAGGACTGGTTCTGCCACACCCGCCTGTACAAGGACGAGAACGGCAACATGGCCAGCGGCAAACGGCCCATTGCCGACTACATCGTGCCCCTGGGTGAAGAGAAGGACGCCTACAACAAGCTGCGGGTAAAGAAAGCCGCCAACGCCTGATTCATAACGGCTTCCACATTCAAGAACCGAGAGAGGAAACGACCATGCCTATCGCCAATCACCATTCCACCGTCCCGGTTGTCGTGGACGAAGACAAGTGCATCGCCGACAAGGGCTGCACCGTGTGCATCGACGTGTGCCCCCTGGATGTCCTGTGGATCAACGAGGACACCGGCAAGGCCCACATGAAATACGACGAGTGCTGGTACTGCATGCCCTGCGAGGCGGACTGCCCCACGGACGCCGTCACCGTCAACATTCCCTACCTGCTGAGCTGAGGTGAGCCATGAAGACCTACGACGACCCCGAACTGCAGGCCATCGCCGTCAAACTGGCTTCCGATGACCCCGGCATCCGCCGCGTTGGCGTGCTCGACCTGGTGGATTCCGGCGAGCCGGAGGCGGTGGAACTGCTGCTGCTCGCCCTGCGGGACAGCGACACCGCCGTGCGCCAGGAAGCCGCCAAGGTGGTGGACGAGTTCGAAGCCGAGGACATGGCCGACGCCCTGATTTCGGCGTTGGGCGACAACGACGAGGTGGTGCGCAACGCCGCCGCCCATGCCCTGGCGGACCTGAAGGACCCGGCGGTGGCGGAGCCGCTGCTGGAGGCCCTGGAAAACAGCACCGACGGTTTTGTGGTGGCGGGCATCCTGCGGGCACTGAAACCGCTGCGTCATCCGCAGTCCCAGCGCCCGGCCCTGAAACGTCTGGGCGAGGACGATCCCCATGTGCGCCGGGAAGCCGTCGGGGTACTCGGCTGGCTGAAGCAGACGGAAAACCTGCCCGCCCTGGTGGAAACGGCACAACGGGACGAAGACCCGGAAGTGCGCCGGGCCGCCACCGGTGCCCTGGTCTACGCCAGCCCGCAGCAGGTGGGACAGGCCCTGATCGGCCTGCTCACCGATGAGCACTGGCAGGTGCGCTGCGAGGCCGCCAACAGCATCGGCAAACTGGATCACCAGGCGGCAGTACCGGCGCTGATGGCCGCCACCCGGGACGAACTCTGGCAGGTGCGGGAAAAGGCCGTGGATGCCCTGGGCAAGCTGGGCTCCGTCCAGGCCATCCCGGTACTGGGCGAGTGTTCGCAGGATGCCATGAGCAACCTGCGCAAGGCTGCCATTGGCGCCCTGGGCACCATCGGCCACAGCGACGGCCTGCCCTTCGTGCAGACCGCCATGGATGACCCGGACCCGGATGTTCGCAAGCTGGCCCGCTGGGCCATGTCGAAACTGGACAACGCAGCCTGAGCACCTGCCCTGACCGGGTCCTTTGGGTCTGGTCGGGGCGGCCACTGGCTGTCTCTGCAAAGGAGAGAACCCATGACCTTTGTTGTCACCGAAAACTGCATCCGCTGCAAGTACACCGACTGCGTGGATGTGTGCCCGGCCGACTGTTTTCACGAAGGCCCCAACTTCCTGGTGATCAACCCGGAAACCTGCATCGACTGCAGCCTGTGCGTCACCGAATGCCCGGCGGAAGCAATTTACGAAGAATCCGACCTGCCGGAAGACCAGCGCCACTTTATCGAGCTGAACGCCGAACTGGCTCAGGTATGGCCGGTGATCAGCGAAGTGGGGAGCCCGCTGCCGGAAGCCGAGCAGTGGATTGATCAGGGAAACAAGCTCCAGTACCTCGAGAGGTAAGCCGTGACTCAACTTGTCATAACGAGTTTGAAGACGCTGGCGGTAATGGTTGCGCTCATGACCGCCAGCCAGAGCAGCGCCCGGCCACTGGAGATGCCCACGCACACGGTACAGCTACCGGAAGCGCCGACTCTGGCCCTCAGTTCGACGAAACGAATACCCAAGTTAACGGAGTGACCCATGACCGCCGAAGCCCATGCCCAACCGTCTGCCCACACACCCACGGAACCACCGAGCCAGATCCGCCTGCGCCGCCAACAGAAAGTGGTGGAGATCACCTGGCCGGACGGCCTTGAAAGCCGACTGAGCTGCCTGACCCTGCGCAAGTCCTGCGCCTGTTCCGGCTGCACCAATGCCCGCCAGAAGGGGGCCATCAGCCTGATCGACGCGGACATCGGCATCGACAACCTGAACGTGCACGGGGTCAGTGCCATGCAGTTCCACTTCAGCGACGGCCACAACCGGGGGCTCTACCCCTGGTCCTACCTACGCCAGCTGTGTGAGCAGGTGTCATGAACACCAACCCGCGCGCCCTGGAGCACCCGTGGGCATTGCCACTGAAGCGGCGTTACCCGGGGGCGGCCCTGTGTGTGGTGGTCGCCCTGGCCGGGAGCTTCCTGGCGGAGCACTACGGCGCCCCCGCACTGGTACTGGTGCTCCTGCTGGGCTTCGGCTTTGCCAGCCAGGCGAGTGACGAGCGCCTGCGGCCGGGGGTGGATTTCTGTGCCCGGCCCATCCTGCGCCTGGGCGTTGCCCTGCTTGGCGCCCGTATCGGCGCAGAACAACTGATGGCCGTGGGCAGCCTGCCCCTGTTGGTGGTGCTGACCTGCGTGCCGCTGACCATCGGCAGCGCCCTGCTGCTGGGGCACTGGCTGAACCTGCCCCGCATGCAGAGCCTGGTGGCCGGGGTTGCCGTGGCCATTTGTGGTGTGTCGGCGGCGGTCGCCGTGGCCGCGGTGATCCCTCAGGGAAGACTTGAGGAGCGTCGACTGCTGGGCGTGGTCGTCGGTGTTACCGGGCTGGGCACCGTGTCCATGCTGCTGCTTCCGCCGCTGTTCTCAGGGCTGGGATTCAGCGAGCTTCACACCGGCCTGTTACTGGGCGCGAGCATTCACGACGTGGCCCAGGCCGCCGGTGCTGGTTACCTCGTATCCGACAGCGCCGGTGACATCGCTACCCTCACCAAACTGCTGCGGGTCGCCCTGCTGGCGCCACTGATCCTGCTGCTGGGCGCGCTGCTGAACGACCGCAGCTCGGGACCCGCTGATCATCCCTGGTTCCTGCTGGGGTTCGTGGCCCTGTTCGCCCTGAACAGCCTGGGCTGGCTGCCGGAGGAACTCCGCCAGTTGCTGGTGACCGCCTCCGGCGCCTGCCTGCTGGTGGTGATGGCGGCGCTGGGTATGCGTACCAGCCTCGGCGCCATCATCGCCCAGGGCTGGCGCCCCATGGCCCTACTGGCAAGCCTCAGCGGGCTGCTGGTGGTCGCCGCCATGACCACCCTGACCCTCTATTCAACCTGATCAACCCTGACCCAAAACCTGTTAATCAAGGAGACGACACCATGGCTGCATTGGGAAAAGAAAGCGTTATCAGCGTCCATCACTGGAACGACACCCTGTTCAGTTTCCGCACCACCCGGGACCAGAGCCTGCGGTTCGAAAACGGCCACTTCGTGATGATCGGCCTACCGGTGGACGGCAAGCCTCTGCTACGGGCCTACAGCATCGCCAGCGCCAACCATGACGAGTACCTGGAGTTCCTCAGCATCAAGGTGCCGGACGGGCCGCTGACCTCGCGCCTGCAGCACCTGAAGGAGGGCGACGACCTGTTCATCAGCCGCAAGCCCGTGGGCACCCTGGTGATGCACGACCTCAACCCCAGCAAGCACCTGTACCTGTTTGGCACCGGCACCGGGCTGGCGCCGTTCATGAGCATCATCCGCGACCCGGAAGCCTACGACCGCTTCGATAAGGTGATCCTGGTGCATTGCGTGCGGGAAGTGAGCGAACTGGCCTACCACGACTACCTGAACGAAGAGCTGCCCAACCACGAGTTCCTGGGCGAGTACATCCGCGACAAGCTGGTGTACTACCCCACCGTGACCCGCGAACCTTTCCGCACCCAGGGCCGCATCACCACGCTCATCGAGAACGGCAAGCTGGCCGACGACCTGGGTCTGCCCCAGCTCAACCCGGAGACCGACCGGGTCATGCTCTGCGGCAGCCCGGCGATGCTGGACTCCCTCACCACCATGCTCGATGACCTGGGCTTCCAGGGTTCGCCACAACAGGGCGAACCGGGGGACTACGTGATCGAACGGGCCTTCGTGGAAAAATAGGCCAGCCAACAGGAGCAACCCCATGACCAGTTCCGTGATCAACATGCCCCGGCGCGATGCCGGGGCCCCGACGCGCCCCTCGGTGCCCGGCGTGAAGCACCTGATTGCCATCGCCTCCGGCAAGGGCGGCGTCGGCAAGTCCACCACCGCCACCAACCTCGCCCTGGCCCTTAAGGCCGAAGGCGCCCGGGTCGGCATGCTGGACGCCGACCTGTACGGCCCCAGCCAGCCCCGCATGCTGGGCATCACCGGGAAGCCGGAAACCCGGGATGGCAAACTGGAGCCGCTGACGGGCCACGGCATCCAGACCATGTCCATCGGCTTCCTGATGGACGAGGACACCCCGGTGATCTGGCGCGGCCCCATGGTGACCCGGGCCCTCAGCCAACTGGTCTATGAGACCCGCTGGGATGACCTCGACTACCTGATCGTCGACCTGCCCCCGGGCACCGGCGACATCCACCTGACCATGGCCCAGAAGATCCCCGTCTCCGGTGCCGTCATCGTCACCACGCCCCAGGACATCGCTCTGCTGGACGCCCGCAAGGGACTGGCCATGTTCGAAAAAGTGGACGTGCCGGTGCTGGGCA
This sequence comes from Marinobacter sp. OP 3.4, assembly GCF_036224885.1. Lineage (NCBI taxonomy): Bacteria > Pseudomonadati > Pseudomonadota > Gammaproteobacteria > Pseudomonadales > Marinobacteraceae > Marinobacter > Marinobacter sp. OP 3.4. Next base: position 35,960 of record NZ_JAVVLT010000024.1, on the reverse strand, counting down.
TCGTGGAGAATATGAGCACCCACATCTGCAGCCAGTGCGGCCACGAGGAACACATCTTCGGTCAGGGTGGCGCCGCGCGGATGGCGGAAGACGCCGGCACCCGGATGCTGGGCGGGTTGCCGCTGGATATCCGTATCCGGGAGGGGGCCGATTCAGGCCGCCCCGTTCTGGTTGAAGAGCCGGAAGGCAGCCTGGCCCGGGCCTATCTGGGTATCGCCAGAAGCCTCATCCAGGCACTGGCCGCCCGGGAGGCAACTTCCGATGGCAAAGAGACGCGATCCGCCGTACCAGAGATTCTTGTGGATTAACGCCTAACTGGACGAAACCGGCTCCCGGGCCAGGGCGTCGTATAAGTCGCAGTACTGGACCGTTAGGCCATGGCTGGGCGCCATGTAGATCAGCGGTTCCTGGCGCTGGTGGGATTCCTTCATCTTCACCGAGCTGGACAGCCGGATGGGCGATACCGGCAGGCCTTCGTCCATCAGCTCCTGGATCACCTGCTGGGGCAGCCTGGCCCGGGGCTGGAACTGGTTGGCGATGATGCCCTCCACCACCAGGGTCTCGTTGTGGTCTTCCCGCAGGTCACCGATTTCGTTAAGGGTGTTGTACAGGGCCTGCCGGGAGAAATCGTCGCAGTCGAAGGGGATCAGGCAACGGTCCGCCGCCACCAGGGCGGCGCGGGCGTAAAAGTTCATGGAGGGGGCGGTGTCGATGTAGATCTCGTCGAACTCGTCCTCCAGCTTCTTCAGCGCCTCCCGCAGCTTGTAGATCTTGTGCTTGGCTTCCAGCTTGCGCTCCAGGAACTCCAGCTCTGGGCTGGCCGGCATCACCGACAACCCCGGGAAACGGGTCTCGTGGACGAATTCCTCCGGTGGCCGGTTGAACACGGTAAAGGTCACCGTCTGCTCCAGCAGATCCGCCACGGTATCCTTCAGGCCCTCGGGGGACCTGCCCAGCAGGTACAGTGTGGAATTGCCCTGGGGGTCCAGATCCACCACCAGCGCCCGCTTGCCCTTCGACGCAGCAATCGCTGCCAGATTACACGCAATACTGGATTTACCAACGCCACCTTTCTGGTTAAAGACCACTCGCCTCATGGTGCCTCCGTTGCACGGTCAGTGTGACTGCAGTCCGTTTAGCTTAGCAGGGTGACAGGGGAATGGGAGAGCGGGCGTTCCCTCAATCCTGCTCATCGCGAAGGAAGAGATAGGTTGTATTGTCAGGCCAGCGACACACGGAGAATACCGCGTGCTCAAAACTCGGATGCTCAACATCAGGGAACCCTATTTGGGCCTCTGGCTCGAACAGGTCGCAACGCATGTCGGCCAGAACCTCCGTAATCATCTCTGCACCTTTGAAACCGCCTGTCACATGGTGCCAAAGCATATACTGCTTTCCCTGGTACTGAACCGTCATGATCTGGAACAGTCGTATCTCCGAGAGAGGGAGGCCAGGGTGCCGACTGTATATTTCCCACTCAGGGAAAGAAAACTGTCCGTTCACATCCGTTTTGGTCTTACGCACTTCCGTATCCTCAAGGTGCGCCTCCTGAACAACCGTAAGCCCTTCCATCGGTACGCCGCTGATTGTGAGAGTTCCGTTCACTTCCGGAAATAGCTCGTAGTGACTCTTGCGAATGTAGTCCCAGAGTCCTGCAGCACCAACGGAAGTTGAAAACAGCGATACCAGCAGTAAAGCCAAACTGCTCATCCAAGCCAGCATTGCTTCGTATCTGAAACCAATCATGTGCGTTCGACCGCTTGTCTCACTACACTGTGCAAAGCACTCGTGGTCTGATCAAAAACCCAACGGATAAAACTGAAAGTCATCTCAACGACGGTAGTCACAGTTACTTTGGCAAAAGCCAACATATGACCAAGCAATCCACGTGTCTGATCGGCAAACGAGTTTGAAGCTTTGGCGATCTCTTCCAATGTGCGAGCGAGCAAGTCGTAGAATGTCAGGGCAGTGCTTATCGCAGCCTGAGCTAGCACCGCTGCATAGTACCCAGCGTCCTTCAACAAAGTCACCAATGCAGCGCCAAGCTTTTCCGCCCAATAGTTGGAAAAGGACGCTTCGTGTCGACGTTCATAGTCCAGTCGCACCGGAGTGTTCAGAAAGTCGGTGGACTTCTGGTGGAGCATTTTCCAGTCACTGGAGTTTGCGGTATTCCGGTATCCAGGTTCGCCATCCTGCCCCATTATGTGGGCCTCTTTGGAGAGTCCTTCACTTCCATCCAACCGGTACTCAATCCCATCCACTGGTGCGTGCATGAAGGGCCATAACGGAACCTTGGGTACTGGATCTGCCCCGTGAGTACAACGGTAGATTTTGCTCTCTCCGAATGATGATTGGGTCGCAAACCCCTTCATACCAACACGCGGTGCACCAAATGTGTATAGCTGAACCCTTTTCCGGTACCGATGCCTGATCCACTCCGCCGTCAACGCAGCCAAGGCGCCACCCAAGCTATGCCCTACGCAATGAATTCCTTGTATGTTTCGGCCTGTAAAAAGCGGGCTCAAAAGCTTTTCCAATGGAGCTTTCATACTCTCAAACGTTTCGTTAAAGCCCGTATGAACGTATGAACCGCCAACGGAGGATGAAAAACCGATATTTCCATTCGTCATCCAGTCATTGATAAATCGGGTTCCCCTCAGAGCTATGACATGATGGCCTTGGAACTTGCCTTTCCCGTGGGCGACAAAAGCGAACCCTGTAGCCTCCCTGAACAAACCGAAAAGCCCACCGGTTTTTCCCATAATCGGGCCCCCAGATAAGTTCACATCGAAGAAATCTGGAAATTCCATGCCATAAGTATTAAGCCTGACAATACCTTCGCTTCCAGGCTCAATAACATCGTAAACCGTTTCCGCAAACTCAGAAGCCATCCTTGGAGATATTGGAGTCATAGTTCCCTCTCGTCTTTATTGCTCATTATCCCATCGACAAACGCTAAACGTGCTGTGTGCAAATTGCGGCTTTTCGATATTCTCGAACCCCTGTTCTATTTCCGGGTTGGTCAACTCGCACCGCATGGAGGACAGCCTGTTGGCGATGCCCGTCCGCCAATGAATCGTGCCCGGTGTGGCGTACCACAACAGGTACTTCTCTCCCTGGAAATTGACGGTGACAATCTGCCGGACTCTTGTCTCGTCCATTAGCTTGTTTGGCCTGGTGGATTGGATATTTTTCTCAGGAAAGTGAAAAGTCCCGTCCTCGCCCGTGACAGTCTCTTCCCTGTACTCCTGGTCATAGTCCAGCGTTCGGACCACCTGCGCGCCCGCAACCGGGTTTCCATTCAGCATTACTATGCCGTTTACCTCCGGCGAAAGATGAACCTCGGTTTTTTTCGCGAACCCAAACATCCCCGCAGATACCTCACTGATCACAAGTACAAGAAGAACACCGATGACGACTGGAACACGGCTGATGGACAGCATATTCACCCCAGGTTGACCACACATGACAAAGGGACCCGGCAGGCGGGAGACAGGCTGGCAAGTTTTTTTGGATGGGCACCGGTGGTGCCCCATTGGCAGGCGTTGCTGGTGTCATCCCTGAACTCCTGTTGGCCAGCCTCGGCAGGAGGCTGATCCGTCCCTTTGTGTCCCTTTAAGGAGAAGCAGGCCCATATTCCCGTGTTGTTCCGGGTCGGTCAATGGTACCAGGTCTCAAAATCCCGCCCTGCGCTCAATCGGGGGACCTGCAAGCCCGGGAGTCTATCGGCGGATGACCGGTGACGGTCAGACCAGCAACGCCAGGAACACCAGCAGCAGTGGCAGCGATGCCGCCACGAACAGACCGTTCCAGCCGAAGGCCACCTTCAGTTGCGACACCCGGCCAAATCGCGCCAGCAGGGTCACCGCCGGCCCCATGGGCGCCAGCATCATGGCCAGGGAGAACCCGATCACCAGCGCCACGGCGATGGGCAGGATGTCCATGCCGACGGCATCCAGCTGGGGCAACAGGCCGCCGAGGATGCTCAGGGACGTAATGGGGATCAGCCCGACCGCGGACAGCAACGGCAGGATCAGCAAACCGGCCACCGCCACCAGGTAGGTCCCGGCCTCCTGCGCGGCCATACTGGACACCAGGTCTTCCGGTACCAGCGTGATCAACGCAACCCCCAGGCACGCCGACGAAGCGAAGATCGACATCTCGTTACTCATGGAGGCGACGTTCTCCGTGGCCTCACGGAACACCGCCAACGGTCGCCGCTCACACCACAGCATATAAAGGATGGTCACCGCCGGTACCGCGATCATCGCCGCCCGGGAGACATTGAAGCCGGCGGTGTACACCAGCGTTGCCATGCTGCCCAGGATCAGCGCGACCACCAGGATCAGGGTTTTCGAACCCTGGGGCCAGCCCTCAAGTTTCACCCGCTCCTCGCTCACCTTACGGAAACGCCTCTGCTCCAGTACCCAGCCGACGCCGATCAGCAGCATCGAGGCTACCAGCCCATAGGGCAGCAACTGGGACCAGGAGATCGCCGGCACTTCCCGGGTTATGATCGCCACCGCCACGCTGGTGGGCGCCACCAGTGGCACCAGCGAGAACCCCCGCAGGGCGCTGATCAGCACGCTGCGGATCCAGTTCAGGCGGGATTCGCCGTGGATATTGCGCTCGTCCAGGGTCTGGGTGAGTGTTCCGCAGAGCAGACTCATCACGCCAAAATTGAGCACCGAGGCGATGCTCAGGGTGGTCACCGCGTATTTCGGATAGAGCAGCATCGGCGCGCCGCCCAGCAAAACGTCGTGGATCCTGCGCAACACCTCGAAGCGGCGCACCAGGCACTGCATCATGCCCAGACTACCAAGGAAGGCCCCGTAGAAGCCCGCCGATGCCGCCGCGTCCAGCAACCCTGCCCGGTCCAGGTAGCCGCCCGCCGCCAGCCCGGCCACCAACGCCAGGGTCCCCAGCAGCAACCCGCGGGCATAGGGACTGATACGGGGAAGGAACAGGGCGAAATAGCCCAGAAACAGGCAGCCGGCGACTATACTGAATAAACGGACCGAGGTAACCAGAGCCAGCAGCTCGATCACCACGGCCAGGGAAAGCAGGTAACGGGTCATGGACGGTGACGGATTCCTGATGCTCGGGGTGGCAGGATAACGGGCTCCGGACGGCTTGCAATTGCGCATTGGCCGGATTAATCTTTAGCCACCCTGACGTTTGGATAAAATTAAGTTTCGCTTAATGAAACTACCTGATCATTTTTGTCGAAACAAGCGGCGCGCATTTTCCGTTATCATTGGCAGGCCGTAAAACGATTTATCCAAGACCGGGAGGGCGAACCCTCCCGAGGATCACAAGCACAGGAGAGAACATGAGCGCCTATATCTACGACGGCTTGAGGACACCTTTCGGACGCCACGCCGGCGCCCTGGCCAAGGTACGACCGGACGACCTGCTGGCCAGCGTCATCAAGGCCGTGATCGAGCGCAACGGTTTCGAGCGCAGCGCTTACGAAGACGTGATTGCCGGCTGTACCAACCAGGCCGGTGAAGACGCCCGCAACATTGCCCGCCATGCCGGCCTGATGGCAGGCCTGCCGGTGGAAACCGCCGGCCTGACGGTCAACCGCCTGTGTGGTTCCGGCCTGGCGGCCATCATCGACGCCTCCCGCGCAGTTCGTTGTGGCGAAGGCGACCTGTTCATCGCTGGTGGCTCCGAAAGCATGAGCCGCGCCCCGTTTGTCATGGCCAAGAGCGAAGCCCCCTATTCCCGGGACTTCCGCATGTTCGACAGCACCATCGGCGCCCGCTTCCCCAACCCGCGGGTCGAGGCGGAGTTCGGCAACGACACCATGCCCCAGACCGCCGACAACATCGCGGCCGACCTGGGCCTGAGCCGTGACAAGGTGGACGAATTTGCCGCCCAGAGCCAGGCCCGTTACGAGGCCGCCCGCAAGCTCGGCTTCTACGACGAGGAAATCCTCGGCATCGAAGTGCCCCAGGGCCGCAAGAAACCACCGGTCACCGTGGACCAGGACGAGCACCCGCGCCCGCAGTCCGATGTGGCCGCCCTGTCCAACCTGCGCCCACTGTTTGAAGGTGGCGTGGTCACCGCCGGCAACGCCTCCGGCGTCAACGACGGTGCCGCCGCCCTGATCATCGGCTCCCTGGAAGCCGGTGAGAAAGCGGGCATCAAGCCCCGGGCCCGCATCGTGTCCGCCGCCATCGCTGGCGTCGAACCCCGGGTCATGGGCTATGGTCCGGTACCCGCCAGCGAGAAGGCCCTGGCCCGCGCCGGCCTGTCCATCAACGATATGGACGTGATCGAGATCAACGAGGCGTTCGCCGCCCAGGTTCTTGGCTGCACGACCAGACTGGGTATCGACCAGACCGACTCGCGCCTGAACCCCAACGGCGGCGCCATTGCCGTGGGTCACCCGCTGGGTGCCTCTGGTGCCCGGATCGCCCTGACGGCGACCCGTCAGCTTGAGCGCATGGAGGGCCGTTACGCCCTGGTCAGCATGTGCATTGGCGTAGGCCAGGGGATTGCCGCCGTCATCGAGCGTTTCAGGGACTGATCATAACCGGCCGGACGTCCGTACCCTGGACTATCCGGCCAACCCCCAACCAGGGCGGTGCCGATAGTCGACACCGCCAGTACGATTTTCAGGAGACACACTATGGCTTCCGCTCCCTGGGATGATCTGCTTCAGTTCGACAAGCAGCTCGACGAAACCGAACGCCAGGTTCGCGACAGCATCCGCAGCTTCTGCGACCAGCGACTGATGCCGGGCATCATCGAGGCCAACCGCCACGAGAAGTTCGACCGCAGCATCTTCAATGAAATGGGCGAGCTGGGTATGCTGGGCGCCACCCTGCCGGAAGAGTACGGCGGCCCGGGCCTGAACCATGTGTGCTATGGCCTGATCGCCCGCGAGGTTGAACGTGTGGACTCCGCCTACCGTTCCGCCCTGAGCGTACAGTCCTCCCTGGTGATGTACCCGATCTTCTCCTACGCCAAGGAAGAGACCAAGAAGCGCATCCTGCCCAAGCTGGCCTCCGGCGAGTGGGTGGGCTGCTTCGGCCTGACCGAACCCAACCACGGCTCCGATCCCGGCGGCATGGAAACCCGTGCCAAGCGCGTTGATGGCGGCTACCTGGTCAGCGGTTCCAAGACCTGGATCACCAACTCCCCCATCGCCGATGTCTGCGTGGTCTGGGGCAAGCTGGACGACAAGATCACCGGCTTCATCATCGAACGGGAAGGCGCCAAGGGCCTGGATACCCCGAAGATCGAAGGCAAATTCTCCCTGCGCGCCTCCGAGACCGGCTCCATCTTCATGGACGAGGTGTTTGTACCGGAAGAGAACAAGCTGGACGTGGAAGGCCTGAAAGGTCCGCTGAGCTGCCTGACCAAGGCCCGCTACGGCATCAGTTGGGGCTCCCTGGGTGCCGCCGAGTTCTGCTGGCACGCCGCCCTCAACTACACCCTGGAACGCAAGCAGTTCGGCAAGCCCCTGGCGGCCAACCAGCTGATCCAGAAGAAACTGGTGGACATGCAGACCGAGATCACCCTGGGCCTGCAGGCCGTGCTGCAGTTGGGCCGGATGATGGATGCCGGCGAGGCCACGCCGGATTCCGTGTCGCTGCTCAAGCGCAACAACTGCGGCAAGGCCCTGGATATCGCCCGGGTCGCCCGGGACATGCACGGCGGCAACGGTATTTCCGACGAATACCACGTGATCCGTCACGTCATGAACCTGGAAGCCGTCAACACCTACGAAGGCACCCACGATGTCCACGCCCTGATCCTGGGTCGTGGCCAGACCGGTCTGCAGGCGTTCAAGTAACGCCCACCGTCGACCGGAACCCGAAAACAGGGCCTGCGGGCCCTGTTTTTTCATGCCCCTCCTGATGCGCCCCGCGCCGCCGGCGGGCATTATCCCTGTCCTTCCGCTAGACTTATTGACCTGATCAATTTGTGCCCGACGGGCACCTGCATTAAAGTAACACCGCTTTCGACCCCCGTGTTCCGCTGTGCGGTCCACCTTTTCCGCCAGCCAGGTGCCATCACACCCCCCGGCGGACCCGAACCGGCCTGTGGCAGGGGTTGGAACAGACGTACCTGAGAGGCACGGCCCGCCCCGGATGGAAATCCCGGGGAATTGACACGTCAATGGCCTTCCTCCATCATAGTTATATTCTGCTATGCGGTATATGTTTTCGCTAGGACGAACCGAGAGGTTGATTCATGAACATGAACTACACGGCTGAAGAGCTCGCCTTCCGCGACGAAGTGCGGGCTTTTCTGGATGAGAAACTGCCGGCCGACATCGCTGCCAAGGTCAAGGGCTTCCGCAAGTTGACCAAGGAAGACCACCAGCGCTGGCAGAAGATCCTCAGTGCCCAGGGCTGGTACGCCACCCACTGGCCCGAGGAATACGGCGGTGTGAAATGGACTCCGGTTCAGAAGCACATCTGGGATGAGGAATCCTGTGCCTACGGCGTACCCCGCACCATCCCGTTCGGCGTCAACATGGTCGCCCCGGTCATGATCAAGTTCGGCTCCGAGGAACAGAAGCAGCACTACCTGCCCAAGATCCTCAGCGGTGAGCACTGGTGGTGCCAGGGCTACTCCGAACCCGGCGCCGGTTCCGACCTGGCCTCCCTGAAGACCCGCGCGGTCCGTGAAGGCGACCACTACATCGTTAACGGCCAGAAGACCTGGACCACCCTGGGCCAGCACGCCAACATGATCTTCTGCCTGGTGCGCACCAACACCGAGGTGAAGGCCCAGGAAGGTATCTCCTTCCTGCTGATCGACATGGACACCCCGGGCATCAGCGTCCGCCCGATCATCACCCTGGACGGTGAGCACGAAGTCAACGAAGTCTTCTTCCAGGACGTGAAGGTTCCCGTCGAGAACCTGATCGGCGAGGAAGACAAGGGCTGGACCTACGCCAAGTACCTGCTCACCTATGAGCGTACCGGCCTGGCCGGCATCGGCCTGTCCAAGGCGGCCCTGACCCATCTCAAGCAGCTGGCCTCCCGCCGCCTGAAGAACGGCAAGCCGCTGCTGGAAGATCCCACCTTCAGCCAGCGTATCGCCGAGGTGGAAATTGACCTGATGGCCGCCACCATCAGCAACCTGCGAATCATCGCAGCCGTTGAAGGCGGCGGTGTGCCCGGCGCCGAAAGCTCCATGCTGAAAGTGAAGGGTACCGAGATCCGTCAGGCCATCAACGATCTGGCCCGCCGTGCCATTGGTCCCTACGCCATCCCGTTTGTTGAAGAGGAAATGAGCCTCGATTACGAAGGCGAGTTCCTGTCCGACGAGAACGCCTCGCCGCTCTCCGCTCAGTACTTCAACAACCGCAAGCTGTCGATTTTCGGCGGATCCAACGAGATCCAGAAGAACATCGTATCCAAAATGATTCTGGGACTTTAAGGAGGCGACCATGGACTTCACTCTTAGCGAAGAGCAACAGATGTTGCAGGACACCGTGGCGCGCCTGGTCCGCGGTGAGTACAGCTTTGAAAAGCGTCTTGAATTCAGCGAAACCGAGCTGGGCTTCAGCGAGGATTTCTGGAAGCAACTGGGTGAGCTGGGCCTGACCGCCGTCCCCTTCTCCGAAGAGCTGGGTGGCTTCGGTGGTGGCGGCGTCGAGATCCAGTCCGTCATGACCGAGCTGGGCCGGGGCCTGTGCCTGGAGCCGTACCTGCAATCCGTGGTACTGGGCGGTGGCATCCTCAGCCAGGCTGGTAATGCCGAGCAGCAGGAACAGTACCTTTCGGGTGTTGCCACCGGCGAAACCAAGGTTGCCGTTGGTCTGCAGGAGCCGCAGGCGTTCTACAACCAGAACGAAGTGAGCACCAAAGCCGAGAAATCCGGCGACGGCTACACCCTGAACGGTCGCAAGGCCGTGGTGATCGGCGGCCACTGTGCCGACCTGATCATCGTGTCTGCCCGCACCTCCGGTGACGTGCGCGATGCCGATGGCATCAGCCTGTTCGCGGTCGATCCCAACGCCGAGGGCGTTGAGCGTCGTAGCTACCCGACCATTGACGGCGCCAAGGGCTGCGATGTGTTCCTGAACAACGTCAAGGTGGGCGCCGATGCCCTGCTGGGCGAGGAAGGCAAGGCCGCTGACGTCATCGAATACCAGACCGGCCGCGCCATCGCCGCCCTGTGTGCCGAGGCCGTGGGCTGCATGGAAGAAGCCAACGAACTGACCCTGGAGTACCTGAAGCAGCGCAAGCAGTTCGGTGTACCCATCGGCAAGTTCCAGGTATTGCAGCACCGCATGGTGGACATGATGTCCGAGCTGGAACAGGCCCGCTCCATGGCCATCCTGGCCGCCAGCGTTGCCGACGACGAGCAGAGCGATGAGCGTCGCCGTACCCTGGCCGCCGCCAAGAACGTGATCAACCGTGCCGGTCAGTTCATCTCCGAGAAGGGCATCCAGTCCCACGGCGGTATCGGCATGACCTGGGAATACAGCTTCGCGCACTACGCCAAGCGCCTGGTCATGATCGGTCACCAACTGGGCGACGATGACTTCCATCTGGAGCGCTACGCCTCCCTGCTGCAGGCCGGCTAGGACTCTGCGGTAAAAGAACCTGTCGGGTCTCTCCTCCAGTCGGAGAGCGTTCGGGGCGGCCCTACAAAGGCCGCCCCTTTTTTATGGAGAACCGCCTGGTCACTTAGGCACCTATCCGAATCCCCCGGAAAAGGACTAGACTGTCCTTTACCCCCACCTGATGAGATCAACAACAAGAGGATAACGCCCTATGAATGCCTCCAACATCACTGGCTCCAATGACATGGAGTCAACCGACCTGAAGAAGGCCGAGTGGAAGGTCCGCACCGAACTGGCCGCCGCCTATCGGCTGGTCGCCCTGTTTGGCTGGGACGACCTGGTCTTCACCCACCTGTCGGCACGGGTGCCCGGGCCGGAGCACCGCTTCCTGATCAACCCCTATGGCCTGCTGTTCCATGAAATCACCGCGTCATCCCTGGTCAAGGTGGACCAGGAGGGCCAGGTGGTTCAGGCCGGCGGTCTTGAGCGGGTCAACCCGGCAGGGTTCACTATTCACAGTGCCGTGCACATGGGCCGGGACAACGCCCACGCGGTAATGCACGTACACGCCGCCGACAGTGTTGCCGTGTCCGCCCACAAGGACGGCCTGTTGCCCCTGAGCCAGACCGCGATGCTGTGCCTGGATCACCTGGCCTACCATGACTATGAGGGGGTGGCCCTGAACCTCGACGAGCGGGAACGCCTGATCCGGGATATCGGTGACAAGAACATGCTGATGCTGCGCAACCACGGCATCCTCACTGCGGGCAGCTCGGTGCCGGAGTGCTTCACTTATCTCTACTTCCTGATGAAGGCCTGCGAGATCCAGGTAAGAACGCCCACACCCTATTGCCTGCCATCACAGGAAGCCATCGAGACCACCCGTGAGCAGTCCCAGTCCCTGGGCAAGGCCGCCGCCCTGACCTGGCCGGCCCTGACCCGGCTGCTGGACAGCAAGAACCCGGGCTATGCGGTCTAGTGTGATGTGCGGTTAGTTCGCTGACCTGCTGCGCGGCCCACTCGGAAAAGTCTGGTAACGGCGGAGGAATGGAATTCCCCCGCCGGCCAGGAGCCTGCGCGACAGACAATCGCAGGGCTGATGCTATTTCTTCTGCATACGGGCCAGGGCCGCATGGCACTCCTCTGAACGCAGTCGCTCACCGAACACCTCACGCTCACGCTCCAGGGCCTCCTTGGTCATCGCCTGCCAGGGCGCCTTCATCAGCCGCTTGCTGGCACGCAGCGCCTCACGGGGCTTACCCGCCAGCTTTTCGGCGGCGGCAACGGTCTCGGCAAGGGCCTCGCCGTCTTCCACCGCCCGGCTGATCAGGCCGATGTCCGCTGCCTCATCCGCGGTCAGAACATCCCCCATCAGCAGCAGTTCGGCGGACTTCCTGGCCCCCAGGTGCAGGGGCATGGTGACGGTGGACGCCGCCTCCGGTACCAGTCCGAGGTCCACGAAGGCGGTCTTGAAACGGGTGGAGCGACCGGCGTACACCGCATCCACGTGCAGCAGCATGGTGGTGCCGATACCGATGGCCAGACCTTCCGCCGCCACCAGTACCGGTGTGTCGCAGTGCATCAGGGTCTCGATAAAGGCCAGGCCGGCTGACGGTTTGGGGGACGTGTCGGTGGCACGGGCCCGGAAATCATCCAGGTCGTTGCCGGCGGTAAACACACCGCCATCACCGCTGATCACAATGGCATTAACGTCGGGGTCGGCCGCGGCCTTCTCCACACCCTCCGACAGGGCAGCGTACATGTCGCGGGTGAGAGCGTTCTTCTTCTCGGGGCGGGAAATCAGTAGGTGGACGTAGCCGTTCTTCTTATCCGTTTTGATCATGAGTGCTCCTACAGGTTTATTTCGAAATACTGTTTCACAAATCAGCGGGATATTCTATCGTAGCGAAACCGAACATTCCCTCGCCGTTCCAGAACAATGACAACGGAGCCCCCATGGATTTCCACAAGATACCTGCGTTTGAACTGGCCCGGGGCATCAAGGCCCGGCAATACACCAGCGAACAGGTGCTGGACCATTTCCTCGAACGGACCCGACGCCTGAACCCGGACCTTAATGCCATCGTGGTCCTGCGGGAGGAACAGGCCCGCGAGCAGGCCAGAGCCGCCGACCAGGCCGCCGCCACTGGTAAGGACCTGGGGCCCCTGCATGGGGTCCCCATGACGATCAAGGAAACCTACGAGATCGAGGGCTGGCCCACCACGGCGGGTCACAAGGGGTACCAGGACCATGTCTCCCCCCGCACCGCCGTGGCCGTCCAGCGGCTGCTGGATGCCGGGGCGATTGTCTTTGGCAAGACCAACGTGCCGGAGTTCGCCGGTGACCTGCAGTCCTTCAACGATATCTACGGCACCAGCAACAACCCCTGGAATACCAGCCTGACCCCGGGCGGCTCCTCCGGTGGTGCTGCGGCTGCCTTGGCGGCCGGGCTGACGCCCCTGGAACTGGGCAGTGATATCGGCGGCTCCATTCGCACACCAGCGGCCTTCTGCGGCATCTACGGTCTCAAGACCACCTCAGGGTTGATCCCCATGCGCGGCCACGTGCCGGGGGCGCCAGGCAGTGTCGCCAAGCGGGACATGGGCGTTGGCGGCCCGCTGGCGCGGCACCTGGACGACCTGGAAGCCGAGCTGGACCTGCTGGCCGGTCCCGACGATGATATGGCCCCCTGGCAGATCAACCTGCCGGAGCCGGATGACAGACCGCTGGCGGACTACCACTTTGCCACCTGGCTCAACGACGACTGGGCCCCGGTGGACAAAGAGGTGCTGGGCGGCCTGGCAGGGCTCTGCGACGAACTGAAATCCCTGGGCGCTTCCTTAGAGGATGCCCAACCGGAAGAACTCACTCTGGAAAAAAGCCACCGGCTCTATTACCACCTGCTGGGCGGCGTCATGAGCCAGGGGCTGCCAGCGAAGGTCCGCGACCGTCTGGCCGCCAAGGCCGCCGAAGAAGGCGATGACTACCCCCACCGCTTTGCCCGTGGGGCGCTGCAAACCCACGGCGAATGGCTGCAAAAGGATGAGGAGCGGGCAAAGCTGCAACGAACCTGGGCCCGGTTCTTCGAGAACTACGACCTGCTTGTCTGCCCGGTCACCAACACCCTGCCTTTCCCCCATGACCAGAACACCTCCGCAATGGCACGCACCCTGACCATCAATGGTCGGGAAGAACCCTACCTGGACGTGACCGTATGGGCGGGTGTGGCCATGGTGGTCGGGTTGCCGGCCATCAGTTTTCCAGTGGGCTTCGGCGCGGATGGCCTACCCCGGGCAGCGCAGATTATCGGCCCGGCCTGGAGTGAAAAGACCCTGATACAGGTGGCACGAAGGATACAGGAACACCTGTTTCCACAAGGCCTGCCATGGCCCGATCAACTGGAAAGAAAGTGACCCATCACCGGACAAAACCGCTTGCATAAGCTATGTTTCCAGTGATTCACCTATCGTAATGCGGGTATCCTTCAGCCTGAAGCCTTTAAGGGGCTTCACCGGGTGCCCTATCGATTAAAGAATCCCGAGCAGTATTGCAAACGCTCGCTCGATTGCGATAAATTTGGGAAACACAAATCCATTGTGCAGTCGTAAGTTTCGCTAGGTGGAATCAAGACAGGATGTCTCCATAGGAAAACAACAAAGAGGTTAAGAAGTAATGCTTAACAACATTCGCAAATCACTCACGGTATTTGCCTCGGCACTTACCCTGGGCGTCACCGCCACCCTGATGGCCGGTACCGCCTCCGCGCAGGAAGAAACCTTTACCTGGAAGGTCCAGTCACACTGGCCGGGCTCATCCAGCTCCTACAAGGACAGCCTGGGTCGACTCAAGGAGCAGCTTGAGGAACGTTCCAACGGTCGCATCCAGCTTGAGCTGTTCGAGGCCGGTGCGCTGTTCAAGGCTCAGGAGACCTTCAACGCGGTCAGTCGTGGCATCCTTGAGATGGGCACCATCTCTCCGGCCTACGCGCAGGACAAGATGACCCTGGCGGGTATCGCCTCCGGTCTGCCGTTCGCCTTCCGTAATGTCTGGGAAGCAGCCTACTTCCATCAGGGCCTGGGATTCGAGGACATGCTGCGGGAAGAAGCCGCACAGCACGGCGTCTACTGGTCCACCGACAAGGTCTACCCCACCGAGATGGTGGTCAAGGATCCCATCGAGAGCGTGGAGGAATTTGAAAGCCTGAAGATCCGCTCTTCCGGCGCCCTGCAGAAATTCCTCACCGAGGCCGGCGCTGCCGCCTCCTACATCCCGGGTGGCGAACTGTACACCGCCCTGGACTCCGGCATTGTGGACGGCGCCCACTGGGGTGCGGCCCAGGGTGCCTACTCCATGGGTCTGTACGAGATCGCCAAGTACCACGTACAGCCGGCCCTGAACATCGCCGGCACCGACGTGATCATCGTCAGCCAGAAGGCCCTGGACGAGCTGCCGGAAGACCTGCAGCAGCTGGTGAAGGACGTGCTCAACGAGCAGTTCTGGTACCGCACCAACGAGTACCAGTACAAGGAGCGCATCACCCTGGCCAAGGCCATGGCCGAGGAAGGTGTTCAGGTGAACACCCTGCCCCAGGAGGTTCAGGATCACCTGGTCCAGACCGCCCAGGCTATGTGGGATGAGGAAGGCGAGCGCAGCGAAAAGGCTGCGGAAGCTCTGGCCATGCTCAAGGATTTCCTGAGCGACCTCGGCTACCTGTAAAGCCGAACAGAACCGGCCGGGGGCTCCTGAGATGGGCCCCCGGTTTTTTATTGTAAGCTACAATGTTCCTCCCGGAGGCCCCCATGCGTGCGATCACCGCATTCATGAACGGCGTCACCAGACTCAACAAGGCCATTGGCGTTGGGGTGTCGTTCCTGGTGTTTGCCATGTTCGTGTTCATATTGCTGGAAGTCTTCCTGCGGTATGCCTTCAACTCCCCGACCGTATGGACCAACGAACTGACTCAACTGCTGTTTGGTGTCTACGCCGTGCTCTCCGGCGGCTATCTGATGGCCTATCGTGGGCATGTCAACGTTGACCTGATCTATTCAATGTTCGGTCCACGCACCCAGGCGGCCATCGATATATTCACATCGATCCTGTTCTTTATCTTTACCCTGGCCCTGCTCTACTTCGGCTACGACATGGCCACCGAATCGGTCAGTAGCTGGGAAACCTCCTACTCGGCCTGGAACCCGCCCATCTGGCCAGTGAAAGTCTGCCTCCCGGTAGGTGCCGGCCTGTTGCTGCTGCAGGGTGTGGTCAAACTGCTGGAAGACATCGCCATTGCCTGCAACCTCAGCTACTACAAACCCGAGGACCACCCTGAGCACGATTCCAAGGGAGAGCAACTGTGAGCATTGAAGTCCTGACCCTGCTTTTCTTCGGATCACTGCTGCTGTTCGTGTTCCTGGGCCTGCCGCTGGCCTTCGTGCTGGGCGGCGTATCCGTCGTATTCCTCTATTTCACCTGGGGGTTCGACTCCTTCTACATGGTGTCCTCCCAGATCTGGAGCACCATGGGCAGCTTCACCCTGGTGGCCATCCCCCTGTTTGTCTACATGGCCATGATTCTTGAGCGCACCGGCGTTGCCCGGGACCTCTACCGCGCCATGCATCTCTGGTTTGGTGGCCTGAGGGGCGGCCTGGCCATCGGTACGCTGATGATCTGCGCCATCTTCGCCGCCATGGTGGGTATCAGCGGTGCTGCCGTTGTCGCCATGGGCACCATCGCCCTCCCGGCCATGCTGGAGCGGGGCTATGACCGAAGCATGTGCCTCGGTGTCATCAACACCGGTGGCGGCTGGGGCATCCTGATCCCGCCCAGCATCATGATGATCCTGTACGCGCTGATCAGCGGCGTGTCGGTGGGCAAGATGTTCGCCGCCGGCATCCTGCCGGGCATCCTGCTGATGGTGCTTACGGCCATCTACATCCTGGTCCGCAGCAGCCTGCAGCCACACCTGGCGCCAGCCATGCCGCCGGAAGAACGCGGCACCCTGCGTGACAAGTTGCTGGCCCTGCGCTCCGTGGCACTGCCCATCATGATTGTGTTCATGGTGCTGGGGTCCATCATGGGCGGCATCACCACGCCTACGGAAGCCGCCGCCATGGGCGTGTTCGGCTCCCTCATTGCCGCCGCGGTCTATCGCAAGCTGGACTTTGCGCTGCTCAAGGAAGCGTCAATCCGCACCTTCAAGCTGACCGGCATGATCATGTGGATTCTGTTCGCGGCCCACGCCTTCAGCGCCGCCTACCAGAGCATGGGGGCCCAGGCACTGATCGAGGGCTTCATGGCCCAGATCCCGGGCGGCCCCTGGGGCGTGATCATCGCCATGATGCTGATCACCTTCCTGCTGGGCATGGTGCTGGACCCCGTGGGCATCATGCTGATCACCCTGCCGGTGTTCCTGCCTATCGTGGAGTCCCTGGGCTTCGATCCGATCTGGTTCGGCATCCTGTTCGTGATCAACATGGAGATCGGGTACATGACGCCGCCCTTCGGTTTCAACCTGTTCTACCTCAAGGGCATCGTGCCGCCGGACATCACCATGAAGGACATCTACAAGTCGGTGATTCCGTTCGTGATCGTGGAAATTATCGGCCTGGTGCTGCTGATGATCTTCCCGGAGATCGTCACCTACCTGCCGGACCTGTTCTTCTGACGACAGGTTCCGCCACAACGGGCCGGCTCCGTCAGGAGCCGGCTTTTTTATGCACAAGCAGCCCCGCAACGGCAGATGTGCCCCCCTTTGCACTCTGTTACCAAAAGCCGCTTGCCTGACCGCCCCCTTCCCGTTTTACTGCTTTGCGGTGTACGTCATCCATGATATTCACCCCGGCCTGCCCGCATCCCACTAAATAATAAGCGTATGCAGCCGATAACCGGTCTATCACACCAATTCCAATAACGATTTTTGCCGGAGCCTGAAATGCACCCTCTGCAAAAGCTTTCCAATATCACTCTGTCCCTTGGCATGAAGCTGGGCCTGGGATTCGCCGTACTGATCCTGCTGACCATCGTGGTGGGTGCCACCGGCTATTTCTCCCTGACCAATTTTGGCGGTCGTGCCAGCATTGTGGCCGATGCCTCCTCGATTGAAGCCAGCCTGCTCGAGGCCCGCCAGAACGAGAAAAACTTCCTGCTACGGGGAGAGCCGGACTATGTGGATGCGGCGATAGCCAGCACCCAGCAGGCCAGTGACCTCGCCGGTGCCCTCGAACCCAGGCTGGTGGAGCCGGAAGACGACGCCCGCGTCGCCCGTATTCAGGAAGGGGTGACCGAGTATGGCCAGCAATTGCAGGACCTGGTCGAGGTCCGGGCCTTGCGGAGCGAGAAACTGGAAGCGCTGGAAATGGCCGTGCGGGGTGTCACCAGTGGTTTTGCCTCCGAGGACAGCCTCTATGCCACCAACGCGGCCATCCAGCAGATGCGCCGCAATGAAGGCAACTTCCTGGTGGAAAACAATCAGGAGGCGGTGGAACAGTTCCGCTCGGCCGCTGACCGTGCTGTCCGTACCCTTGAGTCCTCCTTCCTCGACAAGGAGGTCAAGAACGCGCTGAAGGACCTGCTGGATCGCTACGTGGGGGTGTTTGGTGACGTAGTGGAAGCGGAGAACCAGACCCAGCAGCTACAGCAACGGATGGTCGACACCGCACGCGGTATTCTGGACACAGCGGTGGAGTTGCAGGAAACCCAGCGGCAGAAGATGGTCAATGAGCAGAAGACCGCCGCGACGATCATCGGCGTTGTGGTCCTGGTGATTGTGATCCTGGGCGTGGTCCTGGCGTGGCTGCTGACCCGTAGTATCACCCGTCCCATCCATCAGGCCGTGACCCTGGCCAGACGGGTGGCGGACGGTGACCTGCAGGAGACCGTTACCAGCAACCGGGGGGATGAGCTCGGGCAGTTGCTGTCGGCCCTGGGCGCCATGGTGACCAGCCTGCGGGAGCTGGTCCGTCACATCAACACCAGCGCCACCAATATCGCCTCCTCCGCCGAAGAGCTGTCGACGGTGACCGCCGAGACCAGCCAGGGAGTCACCCAGCAGCGGGACCAGACCGACCAGGTGGCTACCGCCATGAATGAAATGGTGGCGACGGTGAACGACGTCGCCAAGAGCGCCGAGGAAGCCTTTGGTGCCGCCAACACCGCCAATGAGAAGGCGGCGGCCGGGGAATCCGCCGTGGAGGAAACCCTGTCCTATGTGAGCGAACTCAATGGTCAGGTGGAACAGGTGATGGAGCGCCTGCGTGGTCTGCAGAAAGACAGCGAGAACATCGGCACGGTACTGGACGTGATCAAGTCGGTGGCCGAGCAGACCAACCTGCTGGCGCTGAATGCCGCCATTGAGGCAGCCCGGGCCGGCGAGCAGGGGCGTGGCTTTGCGGTGGTGGCCGATGAGGTTCGTTCCCTGGCCCAGCGCACCCAGAGCTCCGCCTCGGAGATCGAGACGCTGATTTCCAACCTGGTCTCCAGCACCGAGAACTCGGTTTCCACCATGGAGCGGGGCACTACGCTGGCCGGGCAGACCCTGGACAGCGCCCGTACCACCGGCGAGACCATCCGTGAGATTGCCCAGGCGGTGGGCAACATCAGCCAGTACAACAGTCAGATCGCCACCGCTGCCGAGCAGCAGACGTCCGTGGCCGAAGACATCAACCAGAACGTCACCCAGATTCGCGATGTCAGTGATCAGTCCGCCACGGCGGCGGAGCAGATCTCCAGCTCCAGCAATGAGCTGGCGCGGCTGGGTGAAGACCTTAGCAGTCAGGTCGCCCGTTTCCGGCTGTAACACCCGGCAACAATGAAAAAGCCGTGGGCCTGAAAGGGCTCACGGCTTTTTTATGGAAGGAACCCCAGAACCACCAGGCCCACGCAAAAGGGACGTCGCCGAACCCGTTGGCCCAGGAAGCTCCGAGAACCACCCAGGCATGTTTGGGCGGTGCAAAACGCCGAAGGCCGGGTGCCCCTTCCGACACGAGAACCCTGTTCTCTGACTGTGTCGGAAGGGGCACCCGGCCTCCGGCTTTCTGGTTTTGTGCTGGTCGCTTTTTTACATCAGGTTGTAGATGAACACCGCCAGTACAGCAATGGGCGTCACAAACCGCAGCAGGTTACGCCATACGGCAAACAGCCCGTCGGACATGGCCATATCCGCCTGCAGGGATTCCTTCGCCACGCACCAGCCCACGAACAGGGCCGTCAGCAGACCGGACAGCGGCAGCATGATGTTGGCGGTGAAGAAGTCCAGCAGGTCCAGGATCGCGGTCTGCTCGAAACGCTCGAACATGCCCAGCAGGTAGACATCGGACCAGACGTTCAACGACAGGATCGAGGCAACACCGAGCAGCCAGCAGGCAACACCCGCCAGGATCGCCGCCGAGGTGCGGGTGATCGCCATTTTCTCCTCCACCCACTCGGTGACCGGCTCCAGCAGCGAAATACCGGACGTCCAGGCGGCAAACAGCAGCAGCACGAAGAAGACGGTGGCGAACACCACACCCAGGGGCATCTGGCCGAAGGCCAGCGGCAGGGTGACGAAGATCAGGCCCGGGCCCTGGCCCGCTTCCAGGCCGTTGGCGAACACGAACGGGAAGATCGCCAGGCCAGCCAGCAGCGCCACCAGGGTATCCATGATGCCCACGCCCACGGCCGCCCGGCCGATGGAGACATCCTTACCCAGATAGGAACCGTAGGCCATCATGATGGCCATGCCCAGACTCATGGTGAAGAAGGCCTGCCCCAGTGCCTGAAGCGCGGCATCCCAAGTCAGTTTGCTGAAGTCCGGAGTGAACAGGAAGTCCAGTGCCTGGCCGAAATGCCCGGTGGTGGTGGCGTAGCCCACGACCAGTAGCAACAGCACGAACAGGGCCGGCATCAGGATCTTCGCCGCGCGTTCGAGACCGCCTTTCAGGCCCCGGGAGACCACGAAGACCACCAGCGCCATGAACACTGTGTGCCAGAACAGCAGGATGCCGGGGCTCGCGAGCAGAGCACTGAAGATGCTGCCGACGGCGTCTGCGTCCTGGCCAACGAAATCACCCATGCCGGAATGCAGGACATAGGAGGCGGACCAGCCACCGATGACCGAGTAGAACGACAGGATCATGAACGCCGCCAGCACACCAATGATGGCGGATACCCGCCAGGCGGGGTTGCTGAGGTTGCGCTCGGCCACGATCCGCATGCTCGCCACCGGGTTGCGGCCACCGTTACGGCCCACGAACACTTCCGCCATCATGATGGGAACGCCAATCACGGCGATACAGGCGAGATAGACGATCACGAAGGCACCGCCGCCGTTTTCGCCGGTCATGTAGGGGAACTTCCAGATATTGCCCAGGCCCACGGCGGAGCCCGCGGCGGCCAGGATAAAGGCCATACGGGACGACCAGTTGCCCCGACCGGCCATAGCTTTTTCAGACATAGTTAAACCCTGTACTGGTACAGTTGTCATTGGGAGTGGAATAAGAGAATAGCTGGTCGTGGTGTTCCCTGCCGGAAACCAGCAATTGGCGGCGGATTGTGCCAGTGTCAGGCGGCTGATGCCACCTTGGCCGCACAGAAAGTGTGCAACGGCGGGTCAGGTACTGTACCGGCACAGCAGCCGGAATTGGTCCGCTGTGCCGGCAATTTCAGGAAATAATCGTCACATCAGGGGATTACTGGCGACTGACAAATCGCGCCACCAGATCGTTAAGGCCCCGGGCCTGCTGGCTGATTTCCTCGCTGGCCTGGCGGGCGCCGTCGGCCTTTTCGGTACTGGTATCCGCCAGGCCGGAGATGCGCACAACCTGCTGGTTGATTTCCTCCGACACCTGGCTCTGCTCCTCGAAAGCCGCCGACATGCTGACAAAGCTGTCGGACATCTCCTGGATGGTGTGCACGATGTCCTTCAGCGCGGCCTCCGTTTCCTGCACCTTGGTCAGGCCGTGCTGGCCGATCTCCTCGCCGTCCCGCGTGGCCTGGACAGCCTGGTCCACCTGGGAACGGAAGCTGTCGATCACCTCATGGATCGACACCGTGGACTGGCGTGTACGCTGCGCCAGGGAGCGGACCTCATCCGCCACCACGGCAAAGCCACGCCCCTGCTCACCGGCCCTTGCCGCTTCGATGGCGGCGTTCAGGGCCAGCAGGTTGGTCTGGTCGGCAATTTCGGAAATCAGTCGCGCCGCTTCGCCGATCTTTTCGGTGGACTCCCCGAGACGGGTGACGGTCTCGCCGACCGTCGTGCCCTGGGCCACCAGGTGCTCGATGGACTGCAAGGCCTCGGCACTGAGGCGGCCCCCGTTCCGCGCCAGCTCGCTGGCCTGGGACGCCCCTTCGGCATTGCGGCTAACGCTGTCGGTCACCTCCTGGATGGAGGCGCTCATTTCGTTCATGGCGGAGGCGGTCTGCTCCGTCTCCTGCCGCTGGTCCTCAATGGCCCGGGCACCCTCGGCGATCATCTCCAGCCCTTCCCGGGCCGTCCGGGACAGCACTTCGGAGCTGTCCTCGATCCGCGTCAGGGCCGTCCGGATACGGGCTTCCTCGCTCAACAGTACCATGCCCAGTTCGGCAAACAGCCCGGTTTCACTGGTATAGGTCTTCGCCACCAGCGGGTCATGGAACGCATCCGGACGCAGATCAACCAATGCCCGTAACCTGCGGGTGATGGAGGTGGCCTGCAGCCCGCATCCCACCAGGAAGCCCGCAACCACCAGCGCTACCGCTGGCCAGAACGTATCCAGGGACACCGCCACCAGGCTGGCAACCAGCGGGATCAGCATCGGCCAGCCGGACCGGATCACCGACTTCAGACGGGTACTGGTACCGAAGGCGCCCCGCCCCGCGGACAGTCGGCGATAGAGCTGTCCCGCCCGTTCGACCTGTTCACGGGTCGGCTCCACCCGGACCGATTCATAACCGGTGACCTTGCCGTTCTCCAGAATCGGGGTGACATAGGCACTGACCCAGTAGTGGTCACCATTCCTGCAACGGTTCTTGACCACGCCCATCCACGGCTTGCCGGCGCCGATGGTGTCCCACATCAGCTTGAACACACTCTGGGGCATGTCCGGGTGCCGGATGATGTTGTGTGCCTGGCCGATCAGTTCGTCGCGGCTGAAGCCGCTGATCTCGGCAAAGTCGTCGTTGCAGTAGGTGATCACGCCCTTGAGCGTGGTTGTAGTGATCAGCCGGCTGCCCGGCTTCATTCTGGCTTCTCGTTGGGTAACGGGGCCGTTATTGCGCATAGTCAGTATGATTCCATGGCGATGGACAAGGGTAGTGAGTGTCCCGCAGGACACCAGGCTTCCATCGGGCACCACCACAGCCCGCTGGTTTCACGGGTATCGGCGCCGAATACACTCACTTTAGTCAATAAATGCGTTAGCTAACAAAAAGAAACGGTAAGCAACAAAAGGAATCGAACAGTCCGGCCCCCGGGGTGCCCGGTCAGGCGGTGGCCTGCAGGTGCGCCCGGGGGTGGAAACGGGCATTAAGCCACAGTGACAGGGCGATCACCCCGCCGCCGATGACCAGCCGCAGCAGGTCGGCCTCCCGGTTCCAGATCAGCAGGTTGACCACCAGGCCAGCGGGCACCAGGACGTTGTTCATCACCGCCAGGGTGCCGGCGTCCACCAGGCATGCCCCCCGGTTCCACAGGTACAGGCCCAGGCCGGAAGCCGCCAGCCCCAGCCAGGCCAGCACGCCCCACTGCAGGCCGGTGGACGGCAGCCTGGCAGGGTCGCCAAAGATCAGGAACGACGGCAGGGCAATGGTCAGCGCCCCCAGGAAGAAGTAGCCGAAGGTCCGCCAGGCGGGCACCGGCAGCGGGTAGGCACGCATCAGGTGCTTGTACCCCACCTGACCGGCGGCAAAGGTCAGGTTGGCCATTTGCAGCAGCAGGAAGCCGGTCAGATAATCCTGGCTGAGCCCGTCGTAGCGGATGATACCGGCGCCCAGGGTGGCCACCGCCGCCGCCAGCAGCGCCACCGGGGAGAACCGGCGATACAGCGCGTCGTCCACCAGGGTCACATACAGCG
This sequence comes from Marinobacter sp. OP 3.4, assembly GCF_036224885.1. Lineage (NCBI taxonomy): Bacteria > Pseudomonadati > Pseudomonadota > Gammaproteobacteria > Pseudomonadales > Marinobacteraceae > Marinobacter > Marinobacter sp. OP 3.4. The sequence continues at coordinate 12,394 of NZ_JAVVLT010000024.1, read as the reverse complement.
GCGTGAAGACCGTGAACAGCAACACCTCGGGCACGGTCAGATAGGCAAAGGAGCGGTAAAGACAGAGATAGGTAATACCGAACTGCAACGCACCGGTAACCATGATGCCCAGCTTCAGGCGCCCGGGAACTCCGGCCCAACGGGTCACCGGCAGGAACAGCAGCGCCGCCAGGAGTACCCGGCTGAGTACCGCAAAATCACTGTCCACGTGCCCGGCCAGGAACTCGCCAATCAGACTGAAGGAAAATGCCCAGAGAACCGTTACCAGAATCAGCAGTGCCATCGATATCCATCCACCCTTTTTGCGACCGGGCACTGTATCATAGCTGGCTAATGAAATGACCTGACTGTCAGGACCCCGGAGCCCATGAACCCACAAAAGGTTGTCCAGGCCACCCGACGCTGGGTGCAGGACGTGGTAATCGACCTCAACCTGTGTCCCTTTGCCCGTCGCGAACTGGTGAATGACCGTATTCGCTTTTCGGTAAGCGAAGCGGACACCGAGGATTCACTGCTGGCCGACCTTCAGCGGGAACTGCTGCTACTGACCGATGACGACAGCATTGAGACCACCCTGCTGGTGCACCCCGCCGTGCTCCAGGATTTCCATGACTACAACGACTTCCTGGCGGTGACGGACGGCCTGATCCAGGCACTCGACCTGGAAGGTATCTTCCAGATCGCCAGCTTCCACCCCCAGTACCAGTTCGCCGATACGAACGCCGATGCGGCCGAGAACTACACCAACCGCTCACCCTACCCCATGCTGCACCTGCTGCGGGAAGCCAGCCTGGAGCGGGCCATCGACGCCTACCCGGACACCGACGCCATTCCCGAGCGCAATATCCAGCGTGTGACCGCCCTGGGCCGCCCCGCCATGGCGGCACTATTAGCCGGCTGCCAGCAAGGCGATCAATGAGCGGACAGGGATAGTTGGCGTCAGGTTTTACACCGGTTTGAAATGGGCTAATCTGGCGATTCAATGGAGACCTCCTTTGCCATGCGAATCTTTCTGACCGCCAGCCTGCTGGCACTACTGCTGACGACCCCCGCCCACGCCCTGACCGTTGCCGCCGCCTCCAGCCTGCGGCTGGCCATGCCGGAGTTGACCCATGCCTTTGAGCAACAGTACCCGGACGCCTCCGTCAGGGTGGTGTTCGGCGCCTCCGGAAAACTGGCCACCCAGGTACTCAACGGCGCCCCCTACGATATCTTTCTGTCCGCCGACACCGGTTACCCGGAACGCCTCGCTGGCATGGACGCCTCCGCCACCGATCCGCAGGTCTATGCCGTGGGGCGGCTGGTGCTGTGGCACCATGACCCGCAGCGTGGAGCCCTGACACCCCCGGACCTGGCCGGTGACGATATCCGGCGGATTGCCATCGCCCAGCCCCGCCATGCGCCCTACGGGAAACGGGCGAAGGAAGCCCTGCAGGCCCTCGACCTGTGGCAACCGCTACAACCCAAACTGGTGTATGGCGAGAACATCGGCCAGACCGCCGCCATGGTGGAATCCGGTGCCGCCGATGCGGGACTCATCGCCTGGTCACTCACCTTCGCCCCCGACCTGGCCGGTCGGAAGTTCACCCTGATCGATGACAGCCTGCACCAGCCCCTTGCCATGGCCATGGTCGTCACCGAGCAGGGCGGTTCCAGCGAGGAGGCATGGCGGTTCCGGTCCTTCATGGTATCGGAGGCTGCCGCCGCCATCCTCGGCCGTTTCGGTTTCGAAGCTCCCAGGGGGCGGTGATTCCATGCCGGAGTTGAGCACCCAGGACTGGCAGGCCATCCACCTCACCCTAAAGCTGTGCGGCCTGACCACGGTGATCCTGCTGGTGTTGGCCACGCCCCTGGCCTGGTGGCTGGCCCACCGACGCTCCGCCTCCCGCACCATCGTGCAGGCCCTGGTGGCGCTGCCGCTGGTACTGCCACCCACGGTGCTCGGCTTCTACCTGCTGATCGTCCTGGGGCCCCGGGGGCCCGTCGGCCAGACCCTGGAAGCCATGGGGCTGACCCACCTGGCCTTCACCTTCGAGGGCATCCTGGTGGCGTCGGTGATCTACTCTCTGCCGTTTGCCGTACAACCGTTGATGGAAGCCTTCCGCGCCCTGGGTACCAGGCCGGTGGAGGTGGCCGCTTCCCTCGGCGCCGGCCCCCTGGACCGTTTCCTGACGGTGATCCTGCCCCTGTGCAAAGGCGGTTTTATCGTCGCCGCCACCCTGACCTTCGCCCACACCCTGGGGGAATTCGGCGTGATCCTGATGCTGGGCGGCAGCATCCCCGGCGAGACCCAGGTACTGTCCGTACTCATCTATGACTACGCCGAAGCCATGGACTATGACGCCGCCCATCGGTTGTCCCTGGGACTGCTGATGTTCGCCTTCCTGGTGCTGGTCACGGTATACAGCCTGAACCGGCATCCCGGCGGGGTGAAACCATGACCCTGTCGATCAGCGTGCGCCTGCACAAGGGCGACTTCGCCCTGGTGGTGGACGGCTCACTGCCCACGGAGGGCATTACCGCCCTCTATGGTCGTTCCGGCTGCGGCAAGACCACCCTGTTACGGGTAATTGCTGGCCTGGAACGCCTGCGTCGTGGGCAGGTCCGCTTCCAGGATCAGCAGTGGCAGTCCGGTCGCAAGGGAGTGCCACTGAGCAATCGTCGCCTCGGCCTGGTGTTCCAGGAATCCAGCCTGTTGCCCCACCTCTCGGTGGGGGCCAACCTGCTCTATGGCTACCGACGAACGCCGAAAGACCAGCGACGCCTGCACCCGGAAACCATCCGCGCCCTGCTGGACCTGGACGGCCTGCTGGAGCAACCGGTGCACACCCTGTCCGGGGGCCAGCGCCAACGAGTAGCCCTGGGCCGGGCGCTGCTCACTAGCCCCCAACTGATGCTGCTGGATGAACCCCTGTCCGCACTGGATGCCGATGCCAAGCGGGAGATCCTGCCGTTCCTGGCGGACCTGCCGGCCACCACCGGCGTCCCCATCCTGCTGGTCACCCATTCCGCTCAGGAGGTGGAACAACTGGCCGATCACGTCGCCTTCATGGTCAACGGTCGCCTGGAACGCATCGAGACCCTGCGGGAAACCCTGGCCCGACCGGATTCCCCCCTGTTCAGCGATGAAGGTCCCGCCTCGGTGCTTCGGGGCCGGCTGACCAGTCTGCCCGATGGCGAATGGCAGTTCGTGACCGAGGGTGGTGAGGGCCGCCCGTCCATCGCCTTCCAGGTCAGTGGTTATTCCAGCCACCAGACCAGCCTCCACCGCCTGCGCATTCTGGCCAGTGACGTCAGCCTGGCCACGGAAGAGCCGGCGGGGATCAGCATCCGCAACCAGATGCCGGTGCGCATCGAGCGCATGGATAAGACCGATGAACACCGCTGCACCATCACCTGTCGGCTGGCGGACGGGCAGGTACTGCTATCGAGGATCACGCAGACATCGGCGAACGAGCTGGCACTGGAGACTGGGCAAACGGTCTATGCCCTGGTGAAGTCCGCCGTGTTGATGGAGTGAGGGGCGGGCGTCGGACTCATTCCGGCGTATCGCTGGCGCCAAACCGTCTCAGGGTGGCTTCGGTCAGCCGTCCGGCCAGCGGGGCGATAAACACCACCAGGGGGTAGGCAACAGCCCATGCCACCAGCCAGGCGGCCAGCCAGCGCTGGAGGAACGGGCCCTCCACACCGGTATTGATCATCGTGATCACCCCGGACATCAGGAACGACATCAGGCAGGACATATAGAAAGCAAAGATAAGCTGACGAGGGCGTGGCATCCTGGACCTGGCCAAGGCAGTGACTCCTGGTAGTGGGTGGAAAACCGGGAACATCCGGTGAACGCATCGGGTCGTAACAGAACAAAAAGACCCGTTGATGGCGGCACGGCTGACCGAACCATCGATGCAGGCAATGCCGCACAGGGCAACGACATTCTAAAAGGACTTGCACCCATGAACCATCGCCTGCCCGGACAAGTGACAAGGATCCTACTATTTTCCCTACTCGCGCTCCAGCTTGGCGCCTGCAGTTCAACCCGCCTGTCCTACCAGTTTGCCGATCGCGGCGTGGTCTGGTGGGTGGAGGATTACGTAGCCCTGGCCTGCCCGGTAGGGAATTCCGCTACCGACGTTCCCGCATTCCGGGCACGAGGTGTATAGTAGGCCGCCCTCACGCGGTTTCAGGTAGCTTCCGAACCATGCTGGACGAAGAACACCAACCAGTTCCCGATACCCGGGCACCCCTGGTGCCAAGGGTGCTTGCCGAGTGGCGCACCCTGGCCCTGCTGGGCGGCCCCATCCTGGTAGCCCAGATCGCCCAGATGGCCAACGGCGTGATCGACACCGTCATGGCCGGCCATGCCAGCGCCGAGGACCTGGCCGCCGTGGGTATCGGCAGCGCCATCTGGATGCCGGTGTTCCTGTTCTCCATGGGCGTACTGAGCGCCCTGCAGCCCATCATTTCCGGCTACAACGGCTCCAGAACCCTGGACCGGATCATGCCGGCCACCTGGCAGGGTCTCTACATCGCGGCCGCCAGCGCCCTGCTGATGATCCTGCTGGTGGTCAACGTGCACCCCGTGTTCAGCCTGATGGGACTGGACTCGCAAACCGCCGAAGTGGCCGATGGCTACCTGGACGCCTTTGCCTGGGGCATCCCCTTCATGCTGCTGATGGTGGCGCTGCGGGGCCTGACCGACGGCCTGGGCCATACCCGGGTGATCATGGCCTTCTCGGTGCTCGGCACCCTGATCAACCTGCCCCTGAACTGGATGCTGATCTACGGCAAGTTCGGGCTGCCGGAGCTGGGCGGCGTGGGTTGTGGCTGGGCCACGGCCATCTCCAACCTGATCGCCGCCTTCGCCATGGTGTTCTACCTGAACCGCAGCCCGGTCTACCGGTCGTTCCATCTGATCGCGGACCGGGCCAGACCGGATCTGGCCAACCTGAAGTATATCCTGCGTATCGGCCTGCCCATCGGATTTACCATCTTTGTGGAAGCCAGTATGTTCTGCGTGATCGCCCTGTTTCTGGCCTCGCTGGGCCCGGTGGTGGTGGCCGGACACCAGATTGCCCTGAACGTCACCTCGCTGACCTTCATGGTACCGTTGAGCATCGGCATGGCGCTGACCCTGCGGGTGGCCTTCCTGGTGGGCGCCGGCACGTCCGGCACGGCTCACCTGCTGTCCCGCAGTTCGTTGATCCTGGCGGCGGGCACCGCCCTCGTCTTTGCCTCGCTACTGTACGGCTTCGCCGGCGCCATTGCCCGGCTGTATACCAGCGACCCGCAGGTGCAGTCGGTCACCGTCCTGCTGGTAAAATTCGCCGCCGCGTTCCAGATCGCCGACGTCATCCAGGTCACCTGCATCAGCGCTCTGCGGGGCTACAAGGACACCCGCATCCCCATGTTCATCATGCTGTTCTCGTTCTGGGGCGTGGGCCTGCCGCTGGGGTATGTGCTCACCTTCACCGACCTGATCGTGGGGGCCATGGGAGCACCGGGCTTCTGGGCAGGCATTACCGCCGGGCTGGCGTCGGCGGCGTTGTTGCTGGGGTGGCGGTTGTTTCTGTATACGCGCCGTCCAGTTACGTCCGCCACCAATCCGTCCTGACGTTGGCCCCTCTCAGGAAACGGATGACTTCTCCATCTGGCAAAAACCACCAGACTCCAAGCCTGTTATGCAGAATTTACATTTCGATAGCGTAAAGCCGTGCATTCCGATCTACGCTGTCAGGTACCTGTAAACGGCCAGGAAACCACCATGTGGGCCCGACTTCTGCTCATCACATTGCTGCTTGGCAATGCCGCTACCGCCTTCGCCGATCCGGCCGAGGACGACATGCCGTCGGAACTTCGCTTTGCGGTGATCGCGGACGTACCCAGCACAACACTGGCACTTGAGCTGTTACGTACCGCCTATGACCAGCTTGGTATCAACGTTGTTACCCGACTGGTACCCTCCCGGCGGGCGCTACTGATGGCGGATATCGGAGAGGTAGACGGTGACCTGTTCCGGATTGCGGATGTCGGCGACCAGTATCCCAACCTGGTACGGGTTCCCTATCCGCTACTGGAGGGGCGGCTCCATGCCGTCACCAATAACCCCGGCCTGGTCGGCTTGCAGAGCCTGGGCCAGTTAACGACCACCGACCTGCGGGTCGCGGTGCGGCGGGGTGTGATTGTTGCCGAGCAGACTGCGGAAGCCCTCGGCATGACGCCGGTACGCACCGACAGCTATGCCCAGATACTTGCCATGCTGGAATGGGGGCGGGTGGACCTGGCCCTGGTCTCCGGCATCGAGGGTTTCTCACCGCTGAACGATAACGCCTGGGATAGCGTCTACGTGTTCCCGGAAGCGGTCACGGACTTCACCCTTTACCACTACCTCCACCGCCGCCATGCCGGACTGGCCGCCCCCCTTGCCAGGGTACTGGAACAGCTCGAGCAGAACGGTGAAAAAGCACGGATCCTGGAGCGACTCAGCGTCGGGACGGGTGCTGGCGAGCGGGTGCCGGATAACCCTGAATAGGCCCCAGGCCCGATAACAACGCCCCCGTCATCACGCCCGCCGTTGAGACAGGCGCCGGTGACGATCACAGGGAGCGGGAGCTGGCCAGGGCCCCGGCCTCCGATACTGGCGGACGACTCCGCCACAAGGGGTAGGGAATCCCCGACAGGCGGTTCATCACAAAGGCATGGGCCAGCAGGATCAGTACCCCCGCCATCAATACCGGCAACTGGGCCGGGTCCGGCATCAGCCCCAGGGACACGATCAGGGCGGTGGCCCCGGCAGGCGGGTGGGGCACCCGGAACAGCACCATCAGGCAGCCGGTGAGCCCCAGTGACAGGGCTGCCGCCCCCACACGGGCACCATGCACGCCTTCCAGGAAGGCCGAGGGATGATTCTGTAGCCCGAACACATAGAGGCTCAGCAGTCCCATAACCGCTCCCAGGAAATGGCCGCACAGGGTGTTACGGGGCGAGGCCGGTTCCGCCATGGGCACATGGAACAGGATAAACGCCGTGGCCCCCAGGGACGGGAAGATGAAGGCCTCCTGGGTCACCAGGGCCACAAAGGCCACCAGGGCAATGCTGAAACCGCCGTTGATCAGGCTGAAGCCCGCCATGACCGTCCGGCGACTATAGCGGTCAGCCAGCCGTTCAAGATGCAGCGCCCGCAATACCCCGGACGTCAGTTGCCACCGTAATCGTTCGTTCCTGGCTCCCACAGCCCCCTCCGCGCACCAAAATAGGGCGCAATGGTAAGGAGCCATCCCTGACCTGACAAACATCAAAAATCGATAACGGTTATCGAGCGCTGTACAGCATGCGATCAACGGCCCCCTATCCGCATCCAACGGGTGACAAAAGCGCCGGTCCGGGTACACTTGGGGGCAATGACAACAACAGGAGCCTCCATGACCGACAAACCGATGGAATTCCGCTTCCGAGTCCGCTATGCCGAGTGCGACGCCCAGCAGGTGGTCTTCAATGCCCGTTATGCGGATTACGTGGACATCACCATTAACGAGTACATCCGGGCGCTGTTCGGTGACTACCGGGACATGCTCAAGCAGGGCATGGACATGCAGGTGGTCAGTATGACCCTGAACTGGTCGGCCCCCGCCCATTTCGACGACGTACTGTGCGGCCGGGTGACGGTCAAGCACCTGGGGAACACCTCCTTTACCCTGGAAGTGCAGTTTGTCCGCTATCCCGACGACACCCCCATTGCCCGGGCGGAGGTGACCTATGTGCTGGTGGATCCGGAAACCCTTGGCAAGAAGCCCCTCCCCGACGACCTGCGGGACAGGATGCAGACCGCCGGTCGTGGCACCGTGATCAGCCATGCCGGAGAATAAGCCCACGGCTCCCACCCAGAATCTGGTCCGGGTTTCCCCCGGCGTCCTGGTGGTGGGCAAACCCCTGCCATGGCCGGTGTTCGACGCCCACGGGGAAGTGCTGCTGGCCCAGGGTTACGTCATCCAGAGCGAGAGCCAGCTGGAACAGCTCTACAACCGGGGCATGTTCTACCCCCATCAGGCGGAGAACCCCGACGAGGAAGTGGCGGAAGAGGTCGCCGAGGGGCAGCGCAACCCGTTTGCCGACTACCGGGCCCTGCTCAAGACCCTGGACCGGACCTACGATGCCATCTCCACCCGGGACCCGGACGCCCGCCTGAAACTGCTGGGGCTGGCCCGGCTCATCGACCGCATCTGCCGGGAGGCGCCGGACGCCACCCTGTCCCTGGTCCACCTGTACTCCGTGGAACCCACGGCAACGGAACAGTCGCTGTTCTATGCCATCGTCTGCCACTTTGCCGGTCGGGAAATGCACCTGGACGACGGCCGTATCGTGGTGCTGATGGCGGCGGCCCTGTCCGCCAACCTGGCACTGATGCCCATCCTCGACAAGCTCAATGCCTCCAGTCACGGCCTCAACGACCAGCAGCGGTCCATTATCCACCGGCATCCGCAACTGGCCGCCAGGGCCCTGCATGAGGCCGGCATTGAAAACCGGCTGCTGCTGAAAATTGTCCTGCAGCACCATGAGCGCGCCGACGGCAGCGGCTATCCCGAGGGCCTGACCGGCGACGCCATACTGCCGGAAGCCCATATCATGGCCCTGGCGGAACACTACGTTGCGCTGATCAGTCGCCGGGGCTATCGTTCCCGGTACAGTATCACCCAGGCCCGCAAGGCCCTGGTCGACGCAGCCCAGGACAGCCCCAGGCCCGCCCTGTTCCGGGCACTGCTGAACGCCCTGACCCCCTATCCGCCGGGTGCACTGGTACGGCTGGCCAGTAATGAAATTGCCGTGGTCACCCATCGCCCGGTCCATATGGGCGGGCACCGGGTCAAGGCCATCAGCGACCCCATGGGCAGCGCCTATGCCAGCGGCTTCGAACGCGATACCGGGCTGCTGGATTTCAACATCCGGGCAGTGGAAGTGGTCGACATGATGCCCCCCATGGATTTCCAGGCATTGTGGGATTATGAACACCCATAACCGCACGGCACACCAAGAATCAGGAGTCCCCATGAAAGCGATTACGGTAAACGACCAGGTCCTGACATGGACCGATCACCCGGACCTGCCCGAGCCCGGCCCGGACGAGGTGGCCATTGACGTCGCCTGGGCCGGCATGAACCGGGCCGACCTGATGCAGAGCAAGGGCGCCTACCCACCACCCCCCGGCGCCTCGGAGATCCTGGGCCTGGAAGTCAGCGGCCGGGTGGCCGCCGTGGGCGAGAACGTCTCCCACCTGGAGCCGGGCAACGAGGTCTGCGCCCTGCTCACCGGCGGCGGCTACGCCACCCGTGTCAACGTGCCGTCTGCCCAGGTGCTGCCGCTGCCCCCGGGCCTGACCCTGAAGCAGGCCGCCGCCCTGCCGGAAGTCCTGGCCACCGCCTGGATGAACCTGTACATGGTCGCCGGGGTAAAACCCGGGGAGCGGGTGCTTGTGCATGCCGCCGCCAGCGGCCTGGGTACCGCCACCATCCAGCTCGCCGTGGCCATGGGCAACGAGATCTTCGCCACCGCTGGCAGTGATGACAAGCTGGCCTACTGCCGCGAGCTGGGGGCCAGTGGCACCTGGAACCGTCACCAGGGCTCCTTCGCCGATGCGGTGAAGGACTGGGGCGGCGCCGATATGGTGCTGGATCCGGTGGGTGGCGACTACATCGCCGAGAACCAGAAATGCCTGAACATGGAAGGCCGCATCGTGCTGATCGGGCTGATGGGCGGCACCGACGCCAAACTGAACACCGGCGCCATGCTGATGAAGCGCCAGCGGGTCATCGGCTCCACGTTACGGGCCCAACCGGTCAGCGTGAAAGGCGAGGTGATGGACGCCCTCTACGAGCAGGTATGGCCCCGGCTGGCCAGTGGCGAGATCAAACCCGTGATCGACCGCACCTGGCCCATCGCGGAGGCCAACGACGCCCTGGCCTACCTCGCCAGTAACGAGAGCACCGGCAAGGTGCTGCTCGAAGTCAGCCCCTGACCGGCCAGAGCCCGAGTCACCCATAGGCCCTGCGGCTCAACACAGCCCCAGGGCCTGCACAATATGCGCCTGCCTGGTCGTCGATAAAGAGTGCCATAGTCCCGGCGGATAAAATATCAGTCTGCCTCGGCAAAACGACCGACATCGATGCCCGCGCCGACACGGGCCAGTTCCGCCAGGATCGACGTGCGGGTCACGATACCGAGCAGGCGGCCATGCTCCTGCACCGGATAGACCTTGGGCTTGCCACGCCCCAGGGCCTGGGCCAGGTCCACCACCGACATTTCCGGGCTGATCATCACCGGCTCACGCATCATCACATCATCCACCGAGGGCTCCCCCTCACTGTGGTAGCTGCTGACCAGCAGGGCATGGATACAATCCTGTTCGGACACGAAACCCACCACCTTGCGATGGTCATCCACCATCGGCAGACCGGTAACGTGGTTCTGCAGCAGGTGTTTCACCACCACTGGCAGGGGCGTACCCAGCCGGACCGGTTCGATGTGGTTCCACATGATGTCCGACGCTTTCAGTGAGCGCATCATGAACGTCCTCCTGTTCTCTTTCGTCCTGTTGTCCTGACGCCGGCACCATCGTTCACCGGTACCATACGGCGCCCTTTCTGTCGGGCGTTCTGAACGGGCCAGGACCGTTCGGTGGCCGCCGTTCAAACACTCCCCTATCCCCTTACCTTAGGCAAGAACCGACCAAAACGAAATGTCATTTTCTCACCCATTTATCCCAACCGGCCAACTTGCTGATTTGAAATAATTTACATCCGTTAATCAGAGTCTAAACTTCAGGGGGATTTCAAACTGTCATATAACCCCGCGAAAGAACCGCGATACGCGGGGATCGGTTACGGAGCACACCATGGAAGCAATCAGCAACGCTGTGTCCTTTATTAACGGCCTTGTGTGGGGGCCACCCATGCTGGTCCTTATACTGGGGGTCGGGCTGTTCCTTAGCCTGGGCCTGAAACTCATGCCCATCCTCCGCCTCGGCGAAGGTTTCCGGTTGATGTGGCAGGGCCGTAGCGGCGGTGATGCGGTCAAGGAAGGGGAGATTCCCCCGTTCCAGGCGCTGATGACCGCCCTGTCCGCCACCATCGGCACCGGCAATATCGCCGGCGTCGCCACTGCCGTGTTCCTGGGGGGCCCGGGGGCGCTGTTCTGGATGTGGCTCACCGCCCTGGTGGGCATGGCCACCAAATATTCCGAGGCCGTATTGGCGGTGAACTTCCGGGAAGTGGATGAACGCGGCTCCCATGTGGGCGGCCCCATGTACTACATTCGCAACGGCCTGGGCAAGAAGTGGGCCTGGCTGGGTGTACTGTTCGCCATCTTCGCCGCCATTGCCGGCTTCGGCATCGGCAACACCGTGCAGGCCAACTCCGTGGCGGATGTCCTGCAGACCAACTTCGCGCTGCCCCACTGGGCCACCGGCCTGATCCTGATGGTACTGGTGGGCATGGTGCTGATCGGCGGCATCCGCCGCATCGGCCAGGTAGCCAGTGCCTTGGTGCCGCTGATGGCCATCTCCTACGTGGTGATCGGTCTGGCGGCGCTCGCCGTCAATGCCACTGAACTGCCGGCCGCCTTCGCCATGGTGTTCACCGATGCCTTTACCGGCACCGCCGCCGAGGGTGGTTTCGCCGGGGCAGCGGTGTGGGCGGCCATCCGTTTCGGTGTCGCCCGGGGCGTGTTCTCCAACGAGGCCGGCCTGGGCTCGGCCCCCATCGCCCACGCGGCAGCCCAGACCCGCCAGCCGATCAACCAGGGCATGGTGGCCATGCTGGGCACCTTCATCGACACCATTATCGTGTGCACCATCACCGGCATGGTGATCATCACTTCCGGCGCCTGGAACAGCGGCGAATCCGGTGCCGCCCTGACCTCCAACGCCTTTGCCCTGGGCATTCCCGGCGGCAACTATGTGGTGGCAATTGCTCTCGCCATCTTCGCGTTCACCACCATCCTCGGCTGGTCCTTCTACGGCGAACGCAGTGTCGAGTTCCTGTTCGGCGTGAAAGCCATCGTGCCCTATCGGGTACTCTGGATCCTCGCCATCCCCATCGGCGCCACCCTGAACCTGGGCTTTGTCTGGCTGCTGGCGGACACCCTCAACGCCATGATGGCGCTGCCCAACCTGATCGCCCTGGTGCTGCTCAGCCCGGTGGTGTTCCGGCTGACCCGGGAACATTTCGAGAACCAGCGCCGGGTAGGTGGATGATCCGCTATCCGGGCGCATTAACTATGATCATTACTAAATGATATAAAACCGGCACGTCCATACCCTTGTTGAATGGACGTGCCGGTCCCATAACTCCCAGTGTCCCGTCCGGGTAATTCGTTAGCCTACTGCGTGACGCTGAGGCTTCTGGCC
>NZ_JAVVLT010000023.1:0-13292 GCF_036224885.1 Marinobacter sp. OP 3.4 | reverse complement strand
GTATGCCCGGTGGTGTGAGAGGACGGGGGAGGTAACTCCCCCTCCTACTCGATGGTAACCTCAGTAGCGGTATCCTTGACCCTTTTCGGCAGAAAAACAACCACGAACAATCGGAACCGTCGCAAGGCAGTAAGGATGCCCCACCGTCCGCAATCACCTCTGCGCGGACACCTTGGCTACCATCGAGGTGGCGGCGCCGTGGAATCAGGAGCTCAAGAAGAAACTCGACGCCCACCACGACTCCGTCGTCTATCTCTGCCACGGGAGCTACTTGTGCTGACCGTACTGATCTCGGGCAGAATATTCGAGATGATAATCGTCTTATATCCGGGCAGGGCAGTCAATCTCGGGTAGCCAAGACTGATTCTTTATGTTATGTCATACTACGATCAGTCCAGATTGAACAGATCAAACAAAGTACGCGATGCGAGCGTCTCATCATTTGCGGCGACCACCGAAAAGTCGGCGGTGTAAAAGGTATATCAGCATCCGCTGGAGGTTTGCTGTCTCTGAAGGAGTGAAAGATTCCATATCGTACCGGAAAGCGGAAGCCGACGAGCTGGCCCTGGGAATCCGCCGGATGATGCAGGTTGCATATTGATCTGGCGAAAACCCGAACGATGTAACTTACGTTCGTCCCACTGATTAGCTTACTATTGCTCAATCGTCAGTAAAAGGACAGTGACATGGACCCGCAAACCCCTCGAGATCAGTTCCCTTTTGCTAATGCCCGGGTAGCAAGACGCTGGCGCAAGTTATTGGACGAGCGCCTGAAAGATCTGAATGTCACCCAGGCGCGCTGGTCTACCATGGTCTACCTGCAGCGCGGTGGTGAAGGGCTTACCCAGCGGGAACTGGCCCACCTGATGGCCATTGAGAACCCGACACTGGTTCGTCTGCTTGACGGCCTCGAGGAACAGGGCCTGATCGAACGCCGGTTCTGCGAACGTGATCGGCGTGCCCGGCGGCTTTATCTTACCAAGGCTGGCGAGCGCTTTATGAGCGACCTGGCTGAGCGGGGTAATTTGTTGCGGGACGAGATGCTTAGAGGCATTGGCGACAAGGAACTGGAAGTCACCCTGCGCGTTTTTGAGCGGGTTATGGAAAACGCCGCCGCGCTGAAAAATACCTGAATCCGTAACTTCGCCGCCTAAAAGGTTCACCGTCAGTGATTGGTTGTGTTACGTTCAGTTCATATTGAACAGACTAAACGAAGGTGCGCGAGAGAGCCTCTCATCCTTTATGGTTGGCTCGTAGTGGGGGGGGATTGTCAGCATCCGGGAGCAAATTCTTTTGTAGCCACTTGAGTCAATTTTGGAGGAGGACTCATCGTTGAAATCTCGTTACTGCAGAAAGCGTTATCGGAGTTTGTGCTCAGGTCTGTTGTTGGGCTTTCTTGTGACATCAGCGTCCGCTGACGGTCTGCTGACTTTGAAAGTGGAAAACGATGCCTTCTCCGCCGGCGGCGATGGTCAATACACCAACGGTGTAGAGGCGATCTGGGCCTTTGAGCCCGCTGATCGACATTGGACCCGCCGCCTTACAGATGTTATTCCAGGCTGGTCTGGCAGTGGTCTTGATGGTGTAACGTACCGGTTTGGTCAACAGATGTATACGCCGGAAGACATAGAGGTTGAAACGCTTATTGAAGATGACCGTCCCTATGCCGGCCTTTTGTTTGGTGGGATTTCGCTCCTGAGCGAGAAGGAACATGGTGTTTTGCGTTTGGCAGATAGCCTGCATATCGACGTGGGCATCGTAGGACCGGCTTCCGGTGCTGAAGTGGTCCAACGAAATTTCCACGATCTTATTGCGGCAGACAAGCCGCGGGGTTGGGACAATCAGCTTGAGAACGAGCCAGTCATCAACTTCGGTTACGAACGTGCCTGGCTTATGCAACAGGATTTCGGTGGGCTGGCCTTTGAATATGGGCCGTCTGCCGGATTTGCGCTCGGCAACCTGTATACCTACGCTTCTGGCGGCCTGGGGGTTCGTTTGGGAGAAGGGCTTGATCGTAGCTTCGGTATTCCGTCAGTCGCACCCGCACAAGGCGGGCAATCCTCTTTTCAGCGGAATCAGGGCTTTAGCTGGTACGTCTTCGCTGCCGTTGAAGGGCGCTATATGGCACACAACCTGCTGCTCGACGGCAACACTTTCGAGGACAGCCACTCCGTTGATAGTCGCGAGTGGGTTGGCGATGCCCAGGTCGGTGCGGCATTGACCTGGGATCGCTGGCAAATCGCTTACACCTACCTGTGGCGCAGCGAAGAATTCAAGGAAAAGGACGGCTTCGATCAGTTTGGATCGATCGTTCTGTCTACCTGGTTATAAGTGAAGGAAGAATTGAACGGTTTTCAGTCTTTTGCCCATTCAGAGGTTAGTTGTATGCAGACAGAAAAGAGTTTGATGGCGCGTCTCCTTGGTGCCCGCATGCTGCCAATGTGGTTGGCGGTTCTTTTGCTGGCTGGTTGTGACAATTCTTCCGGTCAGGCAAAGGCTGAACGGTCTGCACCGCCGCCTCCGGAAGTCGGGGTTGTTGAAATACAGCCACAGCGTGTGAACCTTTCAATGGAACTGCCGGGCCGAACCGCCGCTTACCGTATCTCGGAAGTGAGGCCGCAAGTGACGGGCATCTTGCAGGAGCGCTTGTTTGAACAAGGCACACAGGTCAAGGCAGGTGAGGTCCTCTACCAGATCGACCCCAACCGATACCGTGCTGCCCATCAACGGGCCCAGGCAGAACTGGAGCGCGCACAGGCCGAATTGCGACAGGCTCAGCGGGAGTGGGCACGTACGTCAAACCTGTATGAGAAGAATGCGGTCAGCAAGCGTCAGCGTGATGAGGCGCTGTCGGCCTTGGAGGCAGCCCGGGCGGATGTCTCCCGATCCGAAGCGATGGTCGAAACAGCGGGTATCGAGCTGGCGTATACCGAGGTCAAGGCTCCCATCGCCGGGCGCATTGGCCCGACACTGTACACGGAGGGTGCACTGGTAACCGCCAATCAGCCCCAGGTCCTGGCGCGCGTGGTTCAGCTTGATCCCATGTATGTCGATATTCAGCTACCGGTCGAAAAACTGGCTCGAATTCGGTCGTCTCTGAAGGAGGGCGCGGCTTCTAAGGCCGGCTCAAATGAAGCCGAGACTGTTTTATTGCGCGAAGACGGTACTCCCTATCCGCATAAGGGACGCGTTGACGTTGCGGATGTTACCGTCAACCAAAGCACCAGTTCGGTCACTGTGCGGGCCGTTTTCCCCAATCCTGACGAAGACCTTCTGCCTGGAATGTACGTGCGCGTTCGCCTGAGCGAGGGGGTACGGGAGAACGCCATTCTGGCGCCGCAGCAGGGCGTGAGTCGTAATCCGCAAGGCGAGGCCACGGCGTTGCTGGTCAACCCGGAGGGTGAGGTTGTCGCCCGCCAGTTAGAGGCAGAGCGGGCCATTGGCGCTTTCTGGCTGGTGGAAAAGGGGTTGGAACCGGGGGATCGCCTCATCGTCTCCGGTCTGCAAAAGGTTCGGCCAGGGGCCAAGGTGAAGCCGGTTGCTGCAGATATTCCATTACATCCCACCCAAGACCATCAAGCCAGTGGAAAGGATAGTTCACAGCAAAGCGCCTCCGAAGACGAGGATCCCGCACAATGATTAATTTCTTTATTTCCAGACCCGTTTTTTCCTGGGTTCTGGCCATTGTTGCCATGTTGGCGGGCATCATGGCGATCTTCGTTTTGCCGGTCCAGCGGTATCCCTCCGTGGCGCCGCCGGCGGTTGAAATTCAGGCCAGTTACCCTGGTGCCTCGGCGGACACCGTGTCCAACACGGTGGTTCAGGTGATTGAACAAGAGATGACAGGCATCGACAACCTGCTCTATATGGGGTCGACGGCGGATTCCTCAGGCCAGGCTACGATTACTCTCACCTTTGCGGCGGGCACCGATCCGGACATTGCCCAGGTCCAGGTGCAGAACAAGCTCAAACTGGCGGAACCGCGGCTCCCGGAGGTAGTGCGTCAGCAGGGGATCAGCGTCGAGAAATCCAGTACCAGCTTTCTGATGGTAATGGCATTCGTCTCTACCGACGGTCGCCTCAGCAAACTGGATCTCGCTGACTTCATCAGCTCCGAGTTAGCGGAACCTGTCGGGCGGGTGACCGGCGTCGGCAGCGTTCAGGTTTTCGGCTCTGAATATGCGATGCGGATTTGGCTGGACCCCTCGGCGTTGACCAATTACGGCCTGACTGTTGCCGACGTAAGCGCCGCCATCGAGGCGCAAAACGCCCAGGTCACCGCCGGCCAGCTCGGCGGGCTGCCCGCAGTTGAGGGCCAGCAGCTCAATGCTACGGTTACCGCCCAGACCTTGCTCACCTCAACCGATGAGTTCCGCAACATCCTACTCAAGAGTATGCCTGACGGGTCCCGCGTGCGCCTGGGTGACGTTGCCCGCGTTGAGCTGGGTGGTGGTGCGGTCCAGATTGACACTTTCTACGATGGTGAACCGGCTGCCGGCCTTGGCATCAATCTGGCGCCGGGTGCCAACTCTCTGGCGGTCACAGAGGCTGTTAAAGCGCGGGTTCAGGAGCTCGAGCCATATTTTCCCGAAGGGGTGGAGATTCGGTATCCCTACCAGACGGCGCCCTTCGTAGAGGCCTCCATTGACGCAGTGGTGCAGACCATCATCGAAGCGATCGCACTGGTGGTGCTGGTGATGCTGCTGTTTCTGCAGAGCTGGCGAGCCACCCTGGTGCCGGCGATCGCGATTCCGGTCGTGCTCCTAGGCACCTTTGCGATCATGGCGGCTTTCGGTTTTTCCATCAACATGCTGACCCTGTTTGGTCTGGTGTTGGCGATAGGCCTGCTGGTCGATGACGCCATCGTGGTGGTGGAGAACGTCGAGCGCGTGATGCATGAGGACGGCCTGGGCCCGATGGAGGCGACGCGCAAGTCCATGGGGCAGATAGCCAGCGCTCTGATTGGTATCGGTGTGGTGCTGTCTGCTGTGTTTATCCCGATGGCGTTCTTCCCAGGCTCCACAGGGGCAATCTATCGGCAATTTTCCCTGAGTATTGCTGGTGCCATGGTCCTTTCGGTGCTCGTGGCTCTGATTCTCAGCCCCATGTTGTGCGGTCGGATACTCAAGCCCACACATGAAAGAACCCTGTTGCAAAAACTGTTCGGCTGGTTTGAAACCGGCCTGGCACGATTAACCCGGGGGTATGTCCGGCTGGTTGGCCATACGGCGCGCCACGCATGGATTTACACCTTTGCGTTCTTCGGGATCGTCGGACTGGTCGCGGTTCTCTTTTTGCGGTTGCCAGGAGGATTCCTGCCTGCGGAGGACCAAGGCTTTGTTGTGGTTCAGTACCAGCTGCCTCCCGGTGCAACGCAGCAGCGCACAATCGATACCATTGAGGTTATCGAAGATTACTTTATGGAGCAGGATGAGGTACAGGGCCTCTTCACAATCGCTGGTTTCAGTTTCGCTGGCCGGGCACAGAACGCGGGATTGGCGTTCGTCAATCTCAAGCCATGGAGTGAGCGTGATCCTGAGACGCAAAGCGCCGGCGCCATCATTCAGCGGGCGAACCGGGCGCTTGCCGGGCTAGTTCGTGATGGGCGGGCTTTTGCTTTCAACTTGCCACCGATACCGGCATTGGGGCAGGCCCTGGGTTTTGAGTTGCGTTTACAGGACCGTGGTGCCATCGGGCATGAAGCGCTCATGGCAGCGCAAGGTCAGTTGCTGCAGTTAGCGGCCGAAAGCCCCGTTCTGACGAGTGTGCGTCCCAACGGTCTGGCGGACAACCCCCGTTACAAAGTCGACATCGATCACGAAAAGGCGCAAGCCCTTGGCATAGAGCTTTCCGAGATCAGTCGGCTTCTGTCGGTGACCTGGGGCTCGCAATACGTTAACGATTTTCTCCATGAGGGGCGGGTCAAGCGCGTCTATGTTCAGGGCGATGCCCCTTTCCGGATGCTGCCAGAGGATTTTGAGGCCTGGTATCTGCGATCTGCTGATGGGGAGATGACCCCGCTGAGCGAAGTGACGAACGGGCGTTGGGAATATGGTTCACCGCGTCTTGAGCGTTTCAATGGTGTCCCGTCCCGCCAGATTCAGGGTGAGCCGGCGCCAGGCTACAGTACCGGTGAGGCCATGGCAGAGGTTGAGCGTTTGATCGCGCAACTCCCGGACGGCGTGGCCGGAGCCTGGAGCGGCCTGTCCTATCAGGAGCGTCAGGCCGGTGCCCAGGCACCCCTGCTCTACGCGCTGTCGGTACTGGTGGTGTTTCTGGCGCTCGCCGCGCTCTACGAAAGTTGGACCATCCCCATTTCCGTCATGTTGGCGGTTCCATTGGGCGTACTTGGGGCGGTACTTGCAGCCATGGTGCGGGGCCTCCCTAACGACGTCTTCTTCCAGGTTGGCATTCTTACTACCGTTGGTGTCACTGCCCGCAACGCCATACTTCTGGTGGAATTCGCCCGAGCACTCGAGGATCAGGGAATGAAGCTGATTGAGGCAACCAAGGAAGCGGCGCGAGTGCGCTTGCGGCCGATTCTGATGACATCGGTCGCTTTCAGCATGGGTGTGCTGCCGCTCGCTTTTGCCAGCGGGGCCGGTGCAACCACGCGTATTGCGATAGGTACGGCGGTTCTCGGCGGCATGATTTCGGCAACGATACTGGCGACGTTCTTTATTCCACTGTTCTATGTGGTCGTTCGCCGTATCACGGATTTTCTGAGTGGCACCAGAGACCAGGACGGCTCGGCATCGGCCGCTCCCGAACGTGCAGACGGAGGTGTGGCTGATGACCGTTAAGGTATTGCTGACCACTTTGATGGTGTTGTCACTTGGTGGCTGCTCACTCGCGCCGACTGTTAAGAAGCCCGAGCCGTCGATGCCGGAAAACTGGACGTCCGCACGACTTTCGGCGGACGAGAAACTCCCTCTGGACTGGTGGCGTGGCTATGGTGATCCGGCACTTGTCACGCTTGTTGAGGAGGCGCTTGATGCCAACAACGATCTGCAGCTCGCCGCTGCCCGGGTTGCCGAAGCAAGGGCGCTCCTTACCGGACAGCAGGCAGAACGATACCCACTTCTGGAGGTGGAGGGCTCCGCGGTGCGCCAGGGCCCGAGTGAGGAGTCCGTCAACAGTACTGGTGGTCAACCCTTCAATGATATCCAGGTTGGCGGTGTTCTATCGTACGAGCTGGATCTCTGGGGGCGGCTAGCCAATGCCAGCGAAGCGGCCCGGGCACGGCTGCTGGCCAGCGCCGCGAATCGCGAGGCCGTAAGACTGGCCGTGATTGGTGAGGTGGCCAATGGTTACTTCAATTTGCGAGCCCTTGACCGCCAGATTGAGATCGCGGAACGCACCGTATCGTCCCGCCGCGAATCGGTTGCTTTGCAACGGTCCCTGTTTGAAGGAGGCGAGATTAATGAATTGGCCCTGCGGCAGGCCGAATCCGAGCTTGCCGCTGCAGAATCGGAGCTTCCGAGGCTTCGTGAGCAGCACACCCTTCAGCGAAACGCCTTGGCAGTGCTTCTGGGACGAGAGCCACGACAGATTGTACGGAGTGATATTGCCGTAGCGGATACCATCGGTGATATTGATGTTCCAGCCAGCATTCCTGCCGGCCGGCCGGCGGATCTGATGGTCCGGCGACCCGACATTGCCGCAGCCGAACAGGCGTTGATTGCGGCCAACGCCGAAATCGGTGTTGCCCGGGCGGCGTTCCTGCCCAGGATTTCATTCGAGGGGCTGCTGGGCCTGCGAAGTGCGTCCGGGGGTGACTTGTTCCAGGATTCGGCATCCACGTGGCAGTTGGGCGGCTCGCTGGTCGGCCCGTTGCTGGACTTCGGGCGTTCCGAGGCACTGGTCAATCAGGCGGAGGCGCGTCAACGCCAGGCTCTGATTGCCTATCGTCAGGCCATTCAGGTAGCGTTTCGGGAGGTGCTCGACGCCATGGCCGGGGTGCGTGGTGCCGAAGAGCGCCTGGAAGCGCAGGCCCGGCAGGTAGCAGCACTGCGGAGCACCACTAAACTTGCGCGGTTGCGCTTTGAGGGTGGCGCCTCCAGTTATCTGGAGGTACTGGATGCTGAGCGGAGCCTGTTTACAACCGAACTTGATCTCGTGGAAACGCGGCGCGATCAATTGCAGTCGACGGTTAATTTGTATCGCGCGTTGGGAGGGGGTTGGCAGAGTTCATCGCAATCTTCAGATTATGAAACCACTGACTGAATCAGACAGACGGTTTATTGAACGCCTCGGTCTTCAGGCTCAATCCGAAGGCTTTTCCCGGATTGCCGGCCAAATTTGGGCGACACTTATCGTGTCAGATGAGCCGGTCAGCTCATCGCAGCTTGTGGATACGTTGCGCGTCAGTAAGGCGAGCGTCAGTACGAATACGTGCTTTCTCGAAAGACTCGGTATTGTTGAACGCCGAACCATGCCGGGTGAGCGCCAGGATTTTTTCGCCATGCGTTCCCATCCTTACGCCGCTTTGGTGGAAGGACAGATAAAACGACTCGAGGCCCGAAAGGAGGTGATCGCCGAAGCCAAGGCAACGATCACCAATGAAGAAACGCTTGCCAAGCTGGCTGATCTGGACCAGTACTACACTCTGTATTATGAGAGCTCCAAAGATCTTCTGAAGCAGCTTAGATCTCAAATCCACAAAACTAAAATATGATCAAATCACAGCAGTAATCTCGAGTTTCATTCGGGCTTGAATAAACCGCTGGCTAGAGTCACCCCGACGGTGATACTGCGAGAAGCTCTGGCCCCTTTTCGCTGGTTGGAATGTCTTGTCAGCGGCTCAAACTGAAACAGAAAATCAAATTGCCTCTTGCGCAACTACCTACCAATAGGTAGATTGGGTTCAGTATGCTTAATGACCAACAGAGGTGATCAATGAAAATTTACGAAACCGAAGGCTTTCCCAACCCGCTGCGCGTTCGCATTGCCCTTGCCGAGAAGGGCGCCACCGATAAAGTGGTGTTTGTCCCGGTGGATGTCATGGGTGGTGAACACCGTACCAGTGATTTCAGGGCAAAGAACCCCGATGCCACCGTACCGGTACTGGAGCTTGATGATGGCACCTGCATTGCACAGTGCAACGCCATCACTGAGTACCTGGACGGTGTGTTTGACGGGCCCTCCCTGACGGGCGCCTCGCCTAAAGAGCGTGCGGTTATTGCGATGATGAATATTCGTGCCGAATCCGGTTTGATGAATGCGGTGGGCGCGTATTTCCACCACGCAACCCAGGGCCTGGGGCCCGACCTCGAGACATGGCAATGCCCTGACTGGGGCAATAAGCAGAAAGAGGTCGCTCAGTCCACGATGGCCTATCTCAACGAGGTGCTTGCGGAAAACGAGTTTCTTGCTGGTGACCGTTTCACTGTTGCGGATATCACGGCTTATGCCGGGCTAGTGTTTGCAGAGTTCGCCAAGGTTGACATTCCCGGTCACCTGGATCATCTCCTGGCCTGGCGTGCCCGGGTCGCGGCTCGTCCGTCAATTACCGGCTGATGCCCGGGTCTTTTGGCTTGGCGGACTGATTAACCGGAGGACAGAGCATGGAAATCAATGCAGATTTCACAAAGCCCGTGGTCATTGACACCGACCAGCTTGAGTGGCGCCCTTCACCCATGAAAGGGGTGGAGCGGCGAATGCTGGATCGTATCGGTGGCGAAGTGGCCCGTGCCACCAGTATTGTGCGGTATGCGCCAGGCAGCCGGTTCTCGGCGCACACTCATGACGGTGGTGAGGGATTCATCGTACTTGACGGTGTGTTTCAGGACGAACATGGGGATTATCCTGCGGGAACCTATGTGCGGAATCCGCCAACCACCTCTCATGTACCTGGCTCTGCCGAGGGCTGTACGATTTTTGTCAAGCTCTGGCAGTTCGACCCGGCGGACCGCACCCAGTTCAGCAAAAACATGGAAGCGGAACTGGGTGCTCCGGTGGAGGGCGTTTCCACCTCGCTCCTGCATGAGGACGAGCGTGAAACGGTCACTTACCGCAAGCTTGAGCCCGGTGCTACCCTGACATCAGAGGCGGCCGGCGGGATCGAGATGCTGCTCCTGGACGGCGAAGTCACGGTGAATGATGGTGTGCTGGGCAGGAATGCCTGGCTGCGCCAGCCCGAAGGAGAAGCGTTGTCTGCAACGGCCGGAGCCCGTGGGGCGAAAATCTGGATGAAGACAGGGCACCTTCGGTTTGTCAGGACCCCTGAAGTGTAACCAGCAGGAGCCTGAACATTTCTGGGCTGCCAAAGAGCCAAAAAGGGCTTGATCAGTGGAAGGAATCTCAACCTTCCCCTGATCAAGGTGCCATACTCGGCAACTGCTTGAGTGAACGATGTTAAACATTGACGATTTATGAACCGTGACACAAGAACCACCCTGTTGGACCTCGCAGAGCGCACCGCCCGATCAAGAGGGTTTGACGGATTCAGCTATGCGGATCTCGCGAAGGCCATCGGCATCAGAAAGGCTTCCATTCATTATCATTTTCCGACCAAGGCGGACTTGTCGGAGCGTTTGATCGAGCGGTATCACACCAGCCTGAAAGAGCGGCTGGCTGAAATAGAGGCGGCCTGTTCCAGCGCCGGCGAACGCCTGAGTGCTCTCATCGCTGTGTACCGAAGTGCCCTGCATGACGGCCAGACGGTCTGCCTGTGCGTTGCCTTTTCAATCTGTCGCGAAAGCCTGCCCGAGGCAGTTGTCAACCGGGTGGGTAGCGTTCGGGCAATGGTGCTGGACTGGATCAGGGCAACCTTTGAACTGGGCCTGAGGGATGGGTCAATTTCGTCCATTTCTGATCCCGCACAAGAAGCCTGCGCAATCCTGGCCATGCTGGAAGGCGCCCACCTGGCGGCGCGCACCGCAGAAGATCCCGCTCCGTTTGATGCGTCTACACAACTTTTAAGGGCTCGGTGCCAAAGTGCTTCGGAAGGGAACAACACTGGCGTTTGAATGGCAATGAATGAGATGCGACAGAAATTCGTGACATTAACCTGTTATCAGGAGGTGCAACATGACCACTCACAACTTGCCAAGATTTGATAACAATCCGTTACGCTACAGAGCACTCGGAAACTCGGGCTTGTTCGTCTCCGAACTCTGCCTGGGAACCATGACCTTCGGCGGCGATGAAGACATCTGGGGCCTGATCGGACAATTGCAGCAGGAACAGGCCGACGAACTGGTGAAGATCGCGCTGGAAGCCGGCATCAACTTCATCGATACGGCCAATATCTATGGCTTCGGTGCCAGCGAGCGCATCGTCGGCCAATCCCTGAAAAACCTCGGTGTTCGCCGGGAAGATGTTGTGTTGGCCACCAAGGTGCTTGGGCCCATGGGCGAGGGCCCCAATGCTCGTGGTGCTTCCCGTGGCCACATCATGAGCGAATGCAAGGCGAGTCTGACGCGATTGCAGACCGATTACATTGATCTGTACCAGATCCATGGCTTTGATCCGGCCACCCCGATCGAAGAAACCCTGGAGGCGCTGAACATGCTGGTACAACAGGGTTATGTGCGTTATGTGGGCCTGTCCAACTGGGCCGCCTGGCAGGTCATGAAGGCCATCGGTATCACCCGGGCCCGCAACCTGTGCCCGGTCACGTCTGTGCAGGCGTACTACACCCTGGTGGGGCGCGACCTGGAACGGGAGGTGATCCCCATGCTGGCGTCGGAAAAGGTCGGGTTGATGGTGTGGAGCCCACTGGCCGGCGGTTACCTGTCCGGCAAATACGAGGGTCCGGATGTGTCCGAAGAGAACCGGCGCGCCAAATTCGACTTCCCTCCGGTTAACCGCGAGCGGGGCAAAGAGGTTATCAAGGTCATGCGTGAGGTGGCTGACGGAAAGCAGATTGACGGTGAACCCGTCACCGTGGCCCAGATCGCGCTGGCGTGGCTGCTGCACCAGACGCCTGTGTCCAGTGTTATTGTTGGTGCCAAGCGACCGGATCAGCTGAAAGCGAATATCCGGGCCGCACAGATCCGATTGTCTGATGGCGAGCGTACAGCCCTGGACGAGGTGAGTCGTATCCCGGAGGAGTACCCAGGCTGGATGATGAGTATGATGGCTGGTTACCGGGCGAAAGGTGACGCATAAGTAGTGGTAATGAACCGGCCCAAGTGAATTCCCAAGACTGCTCCGTTCCTGATATTACCGTCGGAGCAGTGATCTGAACGGCGCAAATCAGTGCGCCCTGTTCTTGGAGCAAAAATCGATAAGTCAGGTTCCAGGAGGTGAAGGGGCGTTCCCGTTTTGATGGCCAATCCGGTACCCTCTGGACGCCCCGGACAATAACAATCCGGTTTTGACCAGGTTCTGGCCTATCTAGATGCCCATGGTGCGTTGCGAAGCTCCCCTGCGGAGTCACGGATCCAGGTTAGTTTCAGAGCGCGGCCCAAACTCGGAATCTTGCTCGATCACACCGTTCATGATGACTTTCCAGACAAAATCGCCAACGGATTCGAGTGTATAGGCACCTTTCGGATCAAACCAGGTTGCGACCCAGTTAAGCGCCCCAAGGCTGATCAGGCGAAGCAAGCGGCCATCAACATTCTTCTGAATCACGCCTTGCTCAATCATCGTTTCGAGGATCTCGGCCCAAAGGGACTCATACTGGTCCCGCAAAGCAATAACTTCCTCACGGGCCGCCGGGCCCAGCGACCGCCACTCAAATAAAAGTACGTAAACGGTGTCGGAATCAACTAACAGCGCCCGCAAATGTGCATTGATGCAAAGGCGCAATCGCTGTACGGGCTCGTCCGAGCTGGCGTACGCGGTTTCGACCTCCGCTGTCACCAGGTCAACTCCCCGACGCATCAGCTCCACAAGGAGCGCCTCCTTGGTGCTGTAACGATAGTAAAGGCTCCCGGGTAGCATGTCACAAGCCTCTGCAATCTCCTTGAGTGAGGTCTTGTCGAACCCTTTCTCACGAAAAAGCCGGGCCGCGTTGGACAATACGTTGTCCTAGTGTCCCGTCCGGGTAATTCCTAAGCGAAAATGTGCTATAATTCGAGCTGTTATTCACGAGTTTGGAGACTCTGTTTTGGCCCGGAAACCAGCACCCTTTAATCTTACGGTAAACGATCAACTGGAACTTGAAAGCTGGTTGCGAACAAGCACGCTGAGCCAGAATCTCGTTCATCGAGCACGAATCGTCTTGGCCCTGGATGCCGGTGAAGCCGCCAAAGACGTTGCTGAGCGACTGGAAACCACTACGGCCTGCGTATTCCAGACCAAGGTTGCCACTGATTCCAGACGAAGCCTGCCACCCATTC
>NZ_JAVVLT010000022.1:0-13902 GCF_036224885.1 Marinobacter sp. OP 3.4 | reverse complement strand
GCCTCAAAGTGGGACGCTCTCGCCTGGCGCGATTTCTACCGCGCAGACTCCTAGCCGGCACGAACGGCGACCGAACAAAGGTTGGTCAGGATGACAGAGAGTGAGCAAGACTGTCCAGATCATCGGCCACCTGCTCCACATCCTCCCGCAGGCGGTCGAGGTTGCCGGTATCGAGCCCGAGCTGCTCCGCCAGGTAATCGATATCATTGGGGTTGAACTCATCCCCCACGCCCTTTTCCTTGAGCAGTGCGTTGGCCAGTTGCACCATGACCACGTAGGTCTTGTGGCCCCCCTGGTAATCCATTTGCTGGTGGACACCGGCGGCCTTGATCACCGGGTCCGGCATCTGCCACAGCTTGTGCAGGATGCCGCCGATCACCCCGTGCCCCACCGTCAGCATCTGCTGCTCGTCGGAGTTGCCGAAGACCTGCTGTTCCAGGGCCCGCATGCTGACCTCGGGGTTGGCCGCGCGAAGCCGGTTGAGGTCCTCGAACTCGGTGGGGAACAGGTGGCCCACCAGCAACAGGCCAAAGTTGTGGAGCAGTCCACACAGGTAGGCCAGCGACGAGTCCACCCCGCACTGGGGCGCAAGCCGCTGGCTGACAAAGGCGCAGTAGAGGGAGTGACGCCAGAACTGGTCCATGCCCAGGGGACCCTGGCGGGGAATGTCGAAGGCACGGACCGAGGCGATGCCCAGGGCAATATGGGCAACCCGTTCGAAGCCCAGCACCCGGGTGACCGCCTCCTGCACCGAATCGATCTGGCCCGGATAGTTAAACAGGGCCGAGCGGGCGTAGCGGATGATCTGGGCGGTCACACTGGGGTCGTACTCGATGACCTGGGCCAGCTCCCGGGCCGAGGCCTCCGGGTTGCTGGTAAGGTTGAGGATCTTGAGGGCCAGGGCCGGCATGGGCGGCAGCCGGTACAGCTTCTGCAGCTTCTCGGCGACCTCCTCCAGGGTGATGCTGTTGGCGGCCTGGCCGCTGTGGCGGATGGTGACATGCCCCTTTTCCGAACCGGCCATGGCCAGCCGGAACTCCCGCCCCGCCATGGTCATCAGGCGTGAGGACGAACCGCAGGCCATGACCACGCGATCCGCCTGATACAGGGATTCCTCCACCAGCACCGGAAGGTTGTAGGCGGACCCGAAGGGTGGCACGAAACCCGGCGCGCAATCGCTGAACAGCCGGCCCGCCTGGGTCACCGTCAGTGGTTGCAGGCGACGACCGGTGCGCTGGGCAATGGCATCCAGGTCCGGCGAGCTGTCCAGGGGGTGAACCACCAGCAGCACACCGTTGACATCAATCAGCGCCGTGCTGCGGATCACCTGGCGACGGTCGATGCCGTCCCCGAGCACGGCCGCCTCCAGCCCGCCACGGGGATCCTCCGACACCGTCACCAACTCAAAGGCCAGGCCCTTGCGATTGAGAAACTGCTCGACTCTGGCGGCCGCTGCCACTGACGTCTCCTTTGTTCATCATTAAACCGGCGAGAGGGTACCACATCCCCCGTTATGTTACCCCGGCACAATGCACCGCGTCAGCCGGTGTTTCGCATGCCTGCGGCGATTCCCGCCATGGTCACCTTGAGGGCCTGCTCCACCAGTTGCGGCATGGGCTGCACCTCGGCATCGGCGCCTTCGGCGGCCACGTTCTGCTCCGCCTCCCGGTTACGCCGCAGCAGTTCCGCCTGCAGGTAATGGAGCGGGTCGGTATAGGGGCTGCGCACCTTCATGGAGTGGGCGAACACCGGCTCTTCCTCCAGCAGTACCTGCTGGTTCTTGAGGGCCTTGACCTCCTCGATACAGCCCGCCAGTCGCTCACGCAGCTCCTGCCCCAGCGGGCGCAGGTCGGCCTCCACCAGTGTCTGGTCATAGTAGCTGGCAATCTGCAGATCCGACTTGGCCAGCACCATTTCCAGCATGTCAATGTAGGTGCGGAAGAACGGCCACTGCTGTCGCATCTCCTGCAACAGCGGCATCTTGCCCGCCTTCTCTGCCTCCTTCAGGGCCACGTCGCTGCCCAGCCAGCTTGGCAGCATCAGTCGCATCTGGGTCCAGGCGAAGATCCACGGGATGGCCCGCAGGCTTTCCACACCACCGCTGGGCTTGCGCTTGGCGGGGCGGCTGCCCAGGGCCAGCTTGCCCAGGGCCTGTTCCGGCGTTGCCTGGCGGAAATAGGGCACGAAATCCGGGTTCTCCCGCACCACGGCCCGGTAGGATTCCAGGGAGCGCTCGGTGAGCCAGTCCATGGCCTCCCGCCACTCCGGCTCAGGGGCAATGGGCGGTGCCAGGGTGGCCTCCACCACCGCCGTGGTGTACAGGGTCAGGCTCTGTTCCGCCAGTCGTGGCAGGCCGAACTTGAAGCGGATCATCTCCCCCTGCTCGGTGATGCGGAAGCTGCCATTCACCGACCCCGGCGGCTGGGACAGGATCGCCCGGTTGGCGGGACCGCCGCCCCGGCCCACGGTGCCGCCGCGACCATGGAACAGGGTCAGGTGCATATCAAAGCGGTTGGCCACCTCGGTCAGTTGCTCCTGGGCCTGGTACTGGGCCCAGGCGGCCATCATCTGGCCGGCGTCCTTGGAGGAGTCGGAATAGCCGATCATCACTTCCTGGGCACCGTGGCAGTACTCCCGGTACCAGTCCACGGAATAGAGCGCCTCCATGGCCGCCGGGGCGCCCCGCAGATCGTCCAGGGTCTCGAACAGGGGCACGATGCGCATGGGGAACTTCATGCCCGCCTCCCGCAGCAGCAGGATCACGCTAAGCACGTCGGAGGGCTGGCTGGCCATGGAGATCACGTAGGAGCCCAGGGCTTCCGGCGTCTGGCCGGCGACCACGGCGCAGGTGTCCAGCACTTCCTGCACCGGGGCCGAGGGCTCCCAGTGGCGGGGCACGAGCGGGCGGCGGCCCTGGAGCTCCCGTACCAGGAACTGCTGGCGCTCCTCCTCGCTCCACTCCAGGTAATTCCCCATCCCCAGGTACTCCACCATTTCCGCCACGGCCTCGGCGTGGCGGGTGGATTCCTGGCGGATATCCAGGCGAATCAGGGGCAGCCCGAAGGTGTGGGCCCGGCGCAGGGTATCCAGCAGCGGGCCGTTGGCGATGGTGTCCAGGCCACAGTCGATGAGCGAGCGGTAGCACAGCTCCAGGGGCGCGGTCAGGTCCTCGTTCTCGAACAGGATGTCGCTGTCGTCCGCCGGATCACCGTTGACCCGGGCCTCGGCCCAGTCCCGGGTGCGGATCAGCCGTTCCCGCAGGCGACCGAGGATTTCCCGGTAGGGCTCGCGACAGTCCCCCGCCTGCTCCCGCAACTCGTCGCTGGCCTGCCACATGGACAGCTCGGCGCGGAGCGACTGGATGTCCCGCAGGTACAGATCCGCGGCCATCCAGCGACCAAGCAGGAACACGGTGCGGGTGACCTCGTGGGTGACGTTTGGGTTGCCGTCCCGGTCACCGCCCATCCAGGACGCGATGCGGACGGGGGTGGCGTCCAGGGGCAGGCCCTTGCCGGTGGCGTCTTCCAGGGACAGGTCCAGGCTGCGCAGGAACTTCGGCAGCGCCTCCCACAGGCTATTCTCGATGACCGCAAAGCCCCACTTGGCCTCGTCCACCGCCGTGGGCCGCTCATGGCGGATCTCGTCGGTATGCCAGGCTTCAGCCACCAGCAGTCGCAGGCGCTCCAGGATTTCATCCCGCTCCGTGGGCAGCAGGTCATCGTGGTCCAGCGCCGCCAGGCAGCCGGACATCTCGTCGTACTTCATGATCAGCGTGCGCCGGGCCACTTCCGTGGGGTGGGCGGTGAGCACGAACTCCAGGCGCATGTCCGAGACCTTGCGATGCAGGGTGTCGGCATCCACCCCGCCGGCCTTCAGACGGCCGAAGACTTCCTCCAGGGACTCCACCATCAGGTCGGACTCGTGGCCCCGCTTGCGGCGGATGCCATGGTACTGTTCCGCCAGGTTGGCCAGGTTCAGGAACTGGTTGAAGGCACGGGTGACCGGCAGCAGCTGGTCGTCCCGCAGGTTGGTGAGCAGGCGTACCAGGCGCTGCCCGGAGCCACTCTCCTGGAGCCGGTCGGCCTTGGCGGCGGCGCGGATTTCCTCGATCAGATCGTAGATTTCCTCGCCGGGATAGTTGCGGATGTTGTCGCCCAGCAACTCGCCCAGCAGGCGGACGTTCTCTCTCAGGTCAGGATGCAGTTCTGCCACGGACAGTTCCTTTTTAATCAGAATCGTATGGTCAATTGACGAATGATCGACACTATACTGATACTAATAACGACGACACAGCCCAACCGCAAGGGGGTTAAAAGGAGATTCCATGAAAGTAACCGACCTTCCCAAGCACTGGCAGGAAGAAAAACAGCCCGCCGACCGTACCCATGACTACAATCTGAGACTGCCGCTGGAAGACGCCGCACGGGTGGCCGCACTGGCGGAGATGTACCCGGATCGCAGTGAGGCGGATATCCTCAATGACATGATTGCCGCGGCACTGGATGATCTGGCGGAGAGTACGCCACTGAAGGAGAAACTGAAGCGGTCTTGAGGTGAAGCCCCTCTCCCTTGACGGGAGAGGGGTTGGGGAGAGGGTGGAGAGGCTAACTCCGCAGTCCGGACGCCAGCGCCCTGCGGGCGCTCCCCCTCTCCCTGGCCCTCTCCCGCGTTGGGGAGAGGGGATGTTCTACGTAAACTTTGTGCAGTGACCTAATAGTACTCAGGCCACCGACACCAGCTGTCGGTGCTTGAGATCTTCCATGTGCTTCTGGCTCAGGGCCACGAACCGGGGCGTCAGGCCCACGTCCTCGTAGATCTCGAAACCGTCTTCGTCGTAGGCCACTACCTTGTCGCCTTCCACGTAGGGGAAGGAGGTTTCCAGCTCATCAAGGGCAGCGGATATGAGGTCCCGCATCAGGTCCTGGGGAGACTTCATCGGGTAGAGGGCAGCCAGTCGCGACAGTTCTTCGTGGTGGCTGTCGGCCAGCTTGACGTAATAGGCGTCCCGGGTCAGACGACCCTTGGCGTGTTTATCCCAATGACTAACCAGATCGCGGATCTTCATATGCTTCGACTCCTGCCTTCGACTGCGCCCGATCAAGTTGATGGCTGAGGGCTGGAGAGTCCGGTTGCAGGCCCCCTGGCCTTGGAACTCCCCTTACCCCGCAGTGTAGTTGAATCGTGCAGAATACAAGCGTTGAAATCGGTAACGATTTGTACCTATTTTCGGCTTTTGCGTACCAATACCTTACGTTTCGTGAGAACGTTCCACACCTTTGACACGGTTCCAGATCTCATCCAGGGCTTCCAGGGATTCCTCATCCAGGTCCCTGCCCTGCTCCCGCAGGATGTCCTCGATGGCACGGAAGCGGGCCTCGAACTTGCGGTTGGTCCGCCGCAACGCCTGTTCCGGGTTCACTTTCAAGAACCGCGCCAGGTTGACACAGACAAACATCAGGTCCCCCAGCTCGTCCTCCACCTCGTCCCGGGCGGCCGGGTCCTGCTGGGCGTTCTGCCAGGCCACCTTCAACTCGGCGATTTCCTCCTGCAGCTTGTCGAACACCGGTTCGACATCCGGCCAGTCAAAACCGTGGCGGGAAGCCCGGCGCTGCAGTTTGTCCGCCCGTGTCAGGGCCGGCAGGGAGGCGGGGATATCGTCGAGCCGGCTGGCCGGTTGCGCCGATTCGGTTTCACCCTTCTCGGCCCGTTCCTCGGCCTTGATCCGCTCCCAACTGGCTGCGATCCATTCATCGGTGGGCCGGTTGTCCGGATCCACCCGGCTTTCCAGGGTGCCTTCGGGGAAGACATGAGGGTGCCGGCGCAGCAGTTTGCGCACCAGTGTGTGCACCACTGCATCAAAATCGAACAGGTCCTGCTCCCGGCCCAGCTGCGAATAGAAGATCACCTGGAACAGCAGATCCCCCAGCTCCTCCTTCAGGTGGGCATAGTCCTCCCGCTCGATGGTGTCAGCCACTTCGTGGGCCTCCTCCAGGGTGTGGGGCACGATGGTACGGAAGGTCTGTTTGGTGTCCCAGGGGCAGCCGGTATCCGGGTCCCGCAGGCGGGCCATCAGGGTCTTCAGGTCGTCGATGCTGTAACTCATGACCGTTTGCGCCTTACCTCGATGATGTTCGGCAGGTTGCGGATCTGGGCCAGCAGCCGGGCCAGTTGCTCCAGGCTGTGGATTTCCACGGTGACCAGCATGGTGGCGGTGTTATCGTCCACATTGGACAGGGTGTTCAGGGACAGCACATTACTGCGGGACGCGGTCAGCACCTGGGTGATGTCCCGCAGCAGCCCGTAGCGGTCATAGGCCTCGATCTCGATATCCACCGGATAGGTGGCCTCGGGCCGTCCGCCCCAGCTTACCTCGATAATCCGGTTGGGTTCGTATTCCTTGTGGTGCAGGAAGGTCAGGCAGTCCTGGCGGTGCACGGTGACCCCACGGCCCACGGTGATGTAGCCGCCGATGGGGTCCCCGGGCAGCGGCTTGCAGCACTTGGCCACCTGGGTCTTGAGCTTGCCCACCCCACGGATCTGGATGTCCGAGTCGGTGTCGTACTTGCGGTTGCGGCTGCCCAGCAGCTTGAGGTCAAGCTGCTTCTCCCGGGGTTCCAGCATCTCCTGGCCGACATTGGCCACGTGGGTGGGACGCAGGTCGCCGGCACCGATGGCGGCGAACATGTCATCCGCCGCCGGGTAGTTCACCTTGCGGGCCAGTTCGTTCAGGTCCAGGTCGTAGATGGACAGGCGCTTGAACTCGTCCTCCAGGATCGCCCGTCCGTCCGCGATGTTCCGGTCCCGGTCCTGCTGCTTGAACCAGTGGGTGACTTTGGCCCGGGCCCGGGGTGTCTGGATGTACCCCAGGCTGGGGTTGAGCCAGTCCCGGCTCGGCGCCTGGTTGTTGGAGGTGAGGATGTACACCTGGTCGCCAGTCTGCAACGGATAGGTCAGCGGCACGATACGGCCATTGACCCGGGCACCCCGGCAGGCATGGCCCACCTCGGTATGCACCCGGTAGGCAAAGTCCACCGGCGTGGCCCCTTGCGGCAGGTCCACCACGTGGCCCTCGGGGGTGAACACATAGACCCGGTCCGACGCAATATCGCCGGAGAGGTGGTCCTCCAGCCCGGACAGGTCGCCCAGGTCCTCCTGCCATTCCAGCACCTGGCGCAGCCAGTTGATCTTGGCCTCGTAGCCGGTGGACCGGTTGCCGGTGTCAGTACCCTTGTACAGCCAGTGGGCACAGACCCCCAGTTCCGCTTCCTCGTGCATCTTGTGGGTACGGATCTGCACCTCCATGACCTTGCCCTCGGGCCCGATCACGGCGGTGTGGAGCGACTGGTAGCCGTTTTCCTTGGGGTTGGCGATGTAGTCGTCAAACTCGTTGGGAATGTGCCGCCAGAGGCTGTGGACAATGCCCAGTGCGGCGTAGCAGTCCCGCATCTCCGGCACCAGCAGGCGCACGGCGCGGACGTCATAGACCTGGGAGAAATCGATGCCCTTGCGCCGCATCTTCCGCCAGATGCTGTAGATGTGCTTGGCCCGGCCGGACAGCTCCGCCTCGATACCGGAGCGACGCAACTCGTCACCCAGCTCCCGGAGCACCTTCTGGATATACCCCTCACGATCCAGGCGTTTCTCGTCGAGCTGTTTGGCAATCTTCTTGTAGGCGGTCTCATGCAGGTAACGGAAGGACAGGTCCTCCAGTTCCCACTTGATATGACCGATTCCCAGCCGGTGCGCCAGGGGCGCGTAGATGTCGAACACCTCACGGGCCACCCGCATGCGTTTCTCGTAGGCGGTATCCTTCACCGCCCGCAGGGCGCAGGTCCGCTCCGCCAGCTTGATCAGGGCCACCCGCACGTCGTCGATCATGGTGACCAGCATCTTGCGGACGTTGTCCAACTGGCCCTCGGTCTGACCCAGCACATTGCCCTTGAGGGGATGATGGATGGCGGAAATGGCAGCCATCTGGGCCACGCCCTGGATCAGGCCGGCCACCTCGTCGCCGAACTCCTTCTGGATTTCCTCCAGGCCAATACGGCCCTCCCGGACCGCCCGGTAGAGGATGGCGGCCACCAGGCTGGCCTGGTCCAGGTGCAGCTCAACCAGTACCTGGGCCATCTCGATACCGGTCCGGAAACTGCTGGCGCCTGGGGCCCAGAGGCGGTCTTCCTGTACGGCACGGCGGTCGATCTCGGCGCTGAGCTCACAGGCCCGGCGGAACTGGTCCGGGTTTTCCAGGCGGGTCTGGGCCCCGATGTGGCGTACCCAGCCCTCGATATCCACCTGTCCGTCCGCGGTAACCGCGTAGTCTTCCCGTACTTTTACCATGCTGTTGCTGCCGTTTGTGTCCGAACAAAGCCCGTCGCCGCTGGTCAGTCCCTCTCAAACAGCGCGATGGACTCCACATGGGTGGTGTGGGGGAACATGTCCATCACACCCGCCTGCTTCAGGCGATACCCCTTGCTGACGATCACTCCCGCATCCCGCGCCAGGGTGGCGGGGTTGCAGGAAACATAGACGATTCTCCGGGCACCGAAAGCGGTCAGGTGCTCACAAATCTCCTGGGCGCCGGACCGGGGCGGATCGATCAGGATGCGATCAAAGCCCTCCGAGGCCCAGCTCTCACGGGTGAAGTCCCCCTGCAGGTTGGCGCCGTGGAAGGTGACGTTGTCCAGCCCGTTGCGTTCGGCGTTTTCCCGGCCACGCACCACCATGGCGTCATCACCTTCCACACCCACCACCTGACCGGCCTGGCGGGCCAGCGGCAGGGTGAAGTTGCCCAGGCCGCAGAACAGGTCCAGCACCCGCTCCCCCGGCTGTACATCCAGCCACTCAACGGCCCGGTGTACCATGCGCTGGTTGATGTCCGCATTGACCTGGGTGAAATCCATGGGATGAAAGCTCATGGTCAGGTCGAATTCCGGCAGACGATAGCTCAGTCGTTCCTCGCCGCCCTCGGGCCAGATCCGGTGGACCGTATCCGGGCCTTTCGGCTGCAGGTAGATATGCAAGTCATGGGCCTTGCCGAAGGCCACCAGCGCCGAGCGGTCGGCTTCACTCAGGGGAATCATGTTGCGGAAGATCATGGCGGCCTCGTCATCGCCACAGGCCACTTCCACCTGGGCAATGTGCTGGTAGGCCTCCAGCCCGTAGAGTAGGCCGCGAAGGTCGTCGATGCGCTCACCAATGCGGGGGTCCAGCACTACGCAGCGGTTGATGTCCGCCAGGAAGCTGTTGCGCTTCTCCCGGAAGCCCACCAGTACCGAATCCCGCTTGGGTACAAACCGCACCCCCAGCCTTGCCTTGCGACGGTAGCCCAGGGAGGGCGAGCGCATGGGCTCGATCCACTGCTCCGGCTCAATGCCCCCGAAATGGGCAAAGTGCTCCCGCAGGGTGTTTTCCTTGAACCGGATCTGGGCATCCGGCGCCATGTGCTGCAGGCTGCAGCCGCCACAGAGGTCGGCGAAATCACAGGGCGGTTCGGTCCGCTCCGGCGACGCCTCCAGCACCTCTTCGGTACGCAGTTCATCAAACTTGCTGCGGGTGGAGATCATCTTCGCCATCACCCGCTCACCGGGCAGGGCGCCGTCCACGAAGCGGGTCTTGCCCTCCTCGCGGGCGATGCCGCGGCCATCATGACTGAACGCCTCGATGGCGCACGGCAGCGGTTCCCTGGGCAGGGGTTTCCTGCGTCTACGACTCATACACAACGTCTCTGGTAGGAAAAACAGTCAGGCGCCCGGAAACACCCCGGTGGAGAGGTAGCGGTCGCCACGGTCACAGATAATGGCCACGATCACCGCGTTTTCAACCTGCTCCGACAGCTTGAGGGCAGCCGCAATGGACCCGCCGGAGGAAACGCCGCAGAAGATGCCCTCTTCCCGGGCCAGGGCCCGCATGGTGTTCTCGGCATCCTCCTGGCTGACATCCAGCACCTCGTCCACCCGTGAGGCGTCGTAGATTTTCGGCAGGTACTCCTCGGGCCAGCGACGGATACCGGGGATGGACGAGCCTTCCTTCGGCTGCAGGCCAATGATGCGGATATCCGGGCTGCATTCCTTCAGGTAGCGGGACACGCCCATGATGGTACCGGTGGTGCCCATGGAACTGACAAAGTGGGTAATGCTGCCCTGGGTCTGCTCCCAGATTTCCGGCCCGGTGGTGCGGTAGTGGGACAGCGGGTTGTCCTGGTTGGCAAACTGGTCGAGCACCAGCCCTTCCCCCTGCTCCTGCATGCGGGACGCCAGGTCGCGGGCCCCTTCCATTCCCTCTTCCTTCGATACGGTAATGATCTCGGCACCATAGGCCCGCATGGAGGCACGGCGTTCCTCACTCATGTTGGCGGGCATGATCAGCTTCATGCGATACCCCTTGATGGCCGCCGCCATGGCCAGGGCGATGCCGGTATTGCCACTGGTGGCCTCGATCAGCGTATCCCCCGGTCGGATATCCCCCCGTTTCTCCGCCTCCTGAATCATGCTGATGGCGGGGCGGTCCTTGACCGAACCGGCGGGGTTGTTGCCCTCCAGCTTGGCCAGGATCACATTGCTGGTGTCACCGGGCAGTCGCTGCAACCGGACCAGCGGGGTATGGCCGACGTAGTCCTCGATGGTGGGGAAATGCATGGCTTGGGTGCTCCTCGTCGAGATGGGCTGCACAGCTTTTCAAAACGCTTATGTTACACTTGAGGCGTTTTTGAGACAGTTTTGAGTTGTTAAGTTCAACGGGCCGTCAGGACCTTTTTTTGGTTTCCTGAGGTGCGCATCATACGCATAACCGGGCGACTCGCCCAATACAGGTTCCCGCTATAACCATTGCCGTGGGCTATAAGAAAGCGGTCGGCCACTTCAGGGTGGGAACGTCAGGGACCGGCGGGTGACCACAAACCAGGGATCGGACAAGGGGCAGGCACAGACGTATGCGTCGTTGGGGTATTCGCAAAAAGGTTCTGGTGGTAACCCTGGTTCCCACCCTGGTGACCACGGTCCTGCTGGGGCTGTTTTTCTCCTGGAGCTGGGTGCAGAACATCAACCAGTTGCTGGACGACCGGGGCGATTCCCTGTCCCGCCAGCTATCCGCAGCGGCCGAGTACGGCATGTTCACCTCCAACCGCAGTCTGTTGAGCAGCCTGTCCAACGCCCTGCTGGAAGAGCAGGACGTGCGCTCCATCACCTTCTACAACGCCCGCCGGGAGCGGCTGCTGCACACCGGTCCGGCCACCAGCTTCAAAACGCCGGACCAGTTCCCCGACGGCTCGTCGGTGGCCCGCTGGACCACCTCGGGCACCACCGTGTTCATGTCACCGGTCTACCTGCAGGACCTGATGCTGGATAACCTGCTGGACCTGGAATCCGGGGCCACCACCGTCCCCGATGATATGGAACCCATCGGCTGGGCCGCCGTGGAAATGTCCCACGTGCGCACCGAGAAGGAAACCTGGAAGGCGCTGTTCATTTCCCTGCTGGTGATCGTGGCGGGCGTGCTGCTCAGCCTGGCCATTGCCCTGCGCCTGAGCCGATCCTTCACCAACCCGGTATTCGAGCTCAACCGCGCCGTGGCCCGTCTCAAGGAGGGCCATCTGGACACCCGCGTCTACACCAGCGCAGGCCCGGAGTTCGAGCAGCTTGAATCCGGCCTGAACGACATGGCGGCGGAGCTGAGCAAGGCCCAGGCGGAGATGCAGCAGAACATCGACCAGGCCACCGAGGACCTGCGGGAAACCCTGGAAACCATCGAGATCCAGAACATCGAGCTGGATTTCGCCCGCAAGGACGCCCTGGAAGCCAGCCGCATCAAGTCGGAATTCCTGGCCAACATGTCCCACGAGATCCGCACGCCGCTGAACGGCATCATCGGGTTCACCGAGCTGCTGCTGAAAGGACCACTGCAGAAGCAGCAGGCGGAGCACCTGAACACCATCCGCAAGTCCTCGGAAATCCTGCTGACCATCATCAACGATATCCTGGACTTCTCCAAGATTGAGGCCGGCAAGCTGATCCTCGACCGGGTGCCCTTCCATCTGCGGGAAATCGTGGAGGAGGTCATGGTGATGCTGGCGCCAGCGGCCCACGGCAAGAACCTGGACCTGGTACAACTGGTCTACGCCGACGTGCCCAACAACATGATGGGGGACCCGCTGCGGGTGAAGCAGGTGATCACCAATCTGGTCAACAACGCCATCAAGTTCACCCAGACCGGCGAGGTGGTGTTGCGGGCCAGCCTGGAAGAGGAAGACACGGAGAACAACGAGGTCACCCTGCGCATCAGCATTTCCGACTCCGGTGTCGGCCTGTCCCGGGCCCAGCAGCAGTCGCTGTTCAACGCCTTCAGCCAGGCGGACGCCTCCACCGCCCGCCAGTACGGCGGCACCGGCCTCGGGCTGGTGATCTCCAAGCGCCTGGTGGAGGAAATGGGCGGCAATATCGGCCTGGAAAGCGAACTGGGCAAGGGCTCCACCTTCTGGTTCACCCTGACCACGGAACTGTCCACGGGCACCGAGGCCCCCCTGCCCCACGATGCCCTCCGCGGTGAACGGATCATCTACCTGGAACAGCAGAAGACCACTGGCCTGGCGGTGGAACATATCCTGCGGGACTGGGGCATCGACGTTACCCGGGCCAACTCGCCGGTGGAGATGCTGGAACAGGTGGAAGAGGCCCAGCAGAAACAGTCCGGCTACGCCGTGGCCATTGTGGGGATTACCCGGCACCTGCTCAATTCCAGCCAGTACCGGGAACTGATCCGCAGCCTGGAGGTGGACCGGGACTGCCGCACCCTGCTGCTGACACCGACCCTGGAGTCCCACGATACCATCCTTACCGGGATGGCCAGCAGCCACATGATCAAACCCATCTGCCGCGAGCCGCTGTACGATGAGTTGCTGATGCTGGTCCACGGCATCGAGACCCGCAACGAGCGGAGCCCCCGGGAGCGGACGAGAGGCGCGCTGCCGCCACCCGGTGGGGCCGTCTCGAACCTGCCCAGGGTGATGGCGGTCGACGACAACGAGGCCAACCTGAAGCTGGTGCTGACGCTGCTGAAGGATTGCGGCATCGCCGCCGAGGGCGCCGCCAGCGGCTTCGAGGCCCTGAGCAAGGCCCGCAACCAGAGCTTTGACGCCATCTTCATGGACCTGCAGATGCCGGGCATGGACGGCGTGGAAACCACCGCCCGGCTGCGGGGCCTGGACAACAACCATCACCGCACCGCCATTATCGCACTGACCGCCCACGCCCTGGCGGACGAGCAGGAACGGTTGATGCAGCAGGGCTTCGACGGTTACCTGGCGAAGCCGGTCAACAGTAGCCAGCTCATGGAAACCCTGTCCGACTTCACCGGCTACCATCCCCCGGAACAGCCGGTGGAGGAAGAAAGCCATAGTGTCGCCGAATTCCGCGACACCCGGCGGCCACTGCGCCCGTCCACCCGTCGCCGCCAGAAGCCGGTGGTGGACGTGGAGGAGAGCATCCGCCTGGCCGCCGGCAAGCCGGATCTGGCGGAAGAACTGTTCAGCATGTTGCTGGAGCAGCTCAGGCCGGACCAGGAGACCATCAGGGCGAAGTGGTCAGAGGACGATGTGGAGGCGGTGCTGGAATGCGTGCACAAGCTGCACGGCGCCACCCGCTACTGCGGGGTGCCGGAACTGCGGGAAGCCTCGGAACAGTTCGAGACCGCCATCAAGCGGCGCTCGGAGGATATGGAGGCCCTGCGCGACAACCTGCTGGCAGCCATGGAGCGGCTGGATATCTGGGGGAACGAGACGGACTGGCAGGCACTGTTCCGCAACAGTGATCAGTTGAATCCCGTTTGATGGTTTGTGATTTCTGGCCCTGGAGCATAGGCACAGGGCCGGGAGGCTTTTCTTCCGGAAAAGCCCAAACTCGCTTCGCTCAG
>NZ_JAVVLT010000021.1:0-75838 GCF_036224885.1 Marinobacter sp. OP 3.4 | reverse complement strand
AACTAACCGGTTTTACCGCCGTCTCCTACTTTTTCACGCTAATCCGCGATGAACCAAAAAAAAGGGGCACGCAACGATCGTCGTGCCCCCTGAAGGGGTTACTCACCATTGGCAACGCGTTTCAGCCTGCCCGCCGGAGGTGTCAGGCCTGCTTCTTCCAGGCAAATTTCTGGAATGGCTCGTCGATCGGGGTCTCGGCAATGTGATTGACGTAGTTGCTCATCACCTTCTGGGAAAGGCCCAGGATCACTTCCAGCACCTGCCGCTGGCCGTAGCCGGCCTGGTAGAAGGCATCCAGGTCTTCATCGCTTACGTTGCCCCGCTTGCGGGTCATGGCCAGGGTGAACGTCCGCAGCGCTTCGAGTTTGCCATTCGGCAACGGTGTTTCATTACGAAGTGCCTCAATAACGTCATCCGGTACCTTCATCCCCTTGGCAATACCGGTGTGAGCCGGCACGCAGTAATGGCACTCGTGTTCCACGTTGATGGTCTGCCACACCACTGTCTGCTCGGTGGCATCAAAGCTGGTCTGCATAAAGAGCCCATGCAGCTTCTGGTAACCCTCCAGCAACCCCGGTGCTTCGGCCATCACACCGTGGAGACTCGGTATCCGACCAAAGGCCTTGCGGGAATTCTCCAGCAATGGCTTCGCCACTTCGGAGGCAGTATCGCTATTATGAATCGTGAATTCGCTCATGGCAGCTTCCTTTTTTGAGTGATCATTCAATTAAAACTCAACCCTAGCTATTTTTGAGCAGTCATTCAAGTTAAGATGGGAGAACATTTCAATGACCGGCGATGGCTCATGCCTCGAGTAGCGAAGTTTGATCGGGACAAGGCCGTGGAAAATGCCGTTCGCCTGTTCTGGGAACGGGGCTATGGCAACACGTCCATGAAACATATCGAGCAGGCCCTGGATATGCGTCCGGGCAGCCTGTATGCCACTTTTGGCAGCAAGGACGGACTGTTCCGTGAAGCCCTGGATCTGTATGGCAGCCGCATGGCGCAATCCCTGAGACGGGCCCTTGAACAGTCGCCGACAATCATGACCGGCATATCCAGCTATCTGAGAAACCTGGCCGGCGAAATTACCACCCCCGACTCCCCGGCCCGGGCTTGCCTGGTGGTCAAGACCCTGCTGGAAGTCACGGCGGAGCAGGAGGACCTGCGGGCCCTCGTCAATCAACGGCTTCAGATGGTGGAAGACCATCTCGCACAGGCCCTGGAAACCGCAAGCCGGCAGGGCGAGCTGCGACAGGGGGCCGATCCCCGCCGGCTGGCGCGTCTGGTGCAGGCCCAGATGATGGGGCTACGCTCGCTGGCACAACGGGATATCAGTGAGGCGGAGGTCCGTGACCTGGCCGAGGACATGATCAGCGCCCTGTCCGCCTTTACGGTGCCCCCCGTGGCACACTAATCTCACTCCATAACAACGGCACGAGAGAGACACACCATGACCGACGACAAGCGACGCCGTCATTCCGCCCCGGTGGTTGACGGCCTGGGCAAGTCCGCCAGCCGCGCCATGCTGCGGGCGGTGGGCTTCACCGATGAGGACTTCCGCAAGCCGCAGGTGGGCATTGCCTCCACCTGGAGCAACCTCACCCCCTGCAACATGCACATCGACGGCCTGGCGCGGGAAGCCGCCAAGGGCGCCGATGCGGCCGGAGGCAAGAGCCTGATCTTCAACACCATCACCGTGTCCGACGGCATTGCCAACGGCACCGAGGGCATGAAGTATTCGCTGGTGTCCCGGGAAGTGATTGCCGACTCCATCGAAACAGCCGCGGGTTGCGAGGGCTTTGACGGCCTGGTGGCCATCGGTGGCTGCGACAAGAACATGCCTGGCTGCGTCATGGGCCTGGCGCGTCTGGACCGGCCCTCGGTGTTTGTCTATGGCGGCACCATCCAGCCCGGTGAGAACCATACTGATATCATCTCGGTGTTCGAGGCGGTGGGTGCCCACGCCCAGGGCAATATGGACCTGATCGAGGTGAAGCAGATCGAGGAAACCGCCATCCCCGGCCCCGGCTCCTGCGGTGGCATGTACACTGCCAATACCATGGCTTCCGCCATTGAAGCCATGGGCATGAGCCTGCCCGGAAGCTCCGCCCAGAACGCCGTCTCCGACACCAAACTGGCGGATTGCGAGGCCGCCGGCGCGGCGGTACTGGAACTGCTGGAAAAGGACATCAAGCCTTCCGACATCATGACCCGCGAGGCCTTCGAGAACGCCATCACCGTGGTGATTGCCCTGGGCGGCTCCACCAACGCGGTGCTGCACCTGCTGGCCATGGCCAGCACCATCGGTGTGGAACTGTCACTGGATGATTTCGTGCGCATCGGCAAGAAGGTTCCGGTACTGGCGGACCTGCGCCCGTCCGGCCACTACATGATGTCGGAACTGGTGGCCATCGGTGGCATCCAGCCGCTGATGAAGATGCTGCTGGACCGGGGCATGCTCCATGGCGACTGCCTGACCGTCACCGGCAAGACCCTGGCGGAGAACCTCGCAGACGTCGAACCCTACCCGGACAGCCAGGACATCATCCACGCCTTCGATGATCCCATCAAGGAAGACAGCCACCTGCGCATCCTCTACGGCAACCTGTCCCCCACCGGGGCGGTGGCCAAGATCACCGGCAAGGAAGGCACCCA
This sequence comes from Marinobacter sp. OP 3.4, assembly GCF_036224885.1. Taxonomy (NCBI): domain Bacteria; kingdom Pseudomonadati; phylum Pseudomonadota; class Gammaproteobacteria; order Pseudomonadales; family Marinobacteraceae; genus Marinobacter; species Marinobacter sp. OP 3.4. Next base: position 73,180 of record NZ_JAVVLT010000021.1, on the reverse strand, counting down.
CTTCACCGGCAAGGCCCGGGTCTTCCATTCCGAAGAGGAAGCCCAGGAGCGCATCATGGACGGCACCGTGGTGGCCGGCGATGTGCTGGTCATCCGCTACGAAGGACCCAAGGGTGGCCCCGGCATGCGGGAGATGCTTACCCCCACATCCGCCATTATGGGCAAGGGCCTGGGAAGTGATGTGGCACTGATCACCGATGGCCGCTTCTCCGGCGGCAGTCACGGCTTCGTGGTGGGTCATATCACTCCGGAGGCGGCCGAGGGTGGCCCCATCGCTCTGGTGGAGAACGGTGATACAATCACCATCGATGCGGTCAACAACACCATCGAGCTGGACATCTCCGACGACGAGATGCAGCGGCGCCGCCAGGCCTGGCAGGCACCTGCGCCCCGGAAAACCCGGGGGGTGCTGGCCAAGTACGCCCGCACGGTCAGCTCCGCGTCTGTCGGCGCGGTCACCGACCTGCCATAACAAACAGAGAGTGCTAGACCCTGTCACGCTCGCTGGTCCGTTTACGACACCTCTGTGCAACTACGTACCCTGAACATATGTAGTGTGCTAACGAGGTGTCGTAAACTGATGCTTGAGTGACGCGGGTCGCAGGCCGCACAGTCCCGGCCTGCATCATCAACGCTCCCCTGATAGTCCCCCTGTCGACCGATAGTGATGAGAGCCAGCTGTCCTTTATCCGAGGGCGTCTGCCTGTCCTCACTTACAGGAAAGCTGTCTATGGAACATACCCATCACATTGTCGTGGTCGGCGGCGGCGCCGGCGGCCTGGAACTGGTCACACGCCTGGGCAACAAGCTCGGGCGCAAGGGCAAGGCCCGCATCACCCTGGTGGACGCCGGCCTGACCCATGTCTGGAAACCCCTGCTCCATGAAGTGGCCTCCGGCTCCCTGGACGCCAGCGCCAACGAGATCAACTACCGCGCCCACGCCCGCAAGCACCACTACGAATTCCAGCTCGGTCGCATGTCCGGGATCGACCGCCAGAATCACCGCATCGTCATTGCCCCCTTCCTGGATGAGGACGGCGACGAGGTCGTACCGGAGCGGCACATTCACTACGACACCCTGGTGGTCTCGGTGGGCAGCACCGCCAATGACTTCGGCACCCCCGGCGCCAAGGATCACTGCCTGTTCCTGGACAGCCTGCCCCAGGCCCGGCGCTTCCATAACCTGCTGCTCAATGCCTTCCTGCGCACCAACCACGATGCCAAGGAAGGGCAGGACCACCAGCTTCCCATCACCATCATCGGTGCCGGCGCCACCGGCGTGGAACTGGCGGCGGAACTGCGGCTGGCATCCCGGGAACTGCCGGTCTATGGCATGAACCATCTTGCCCCGGAAGATATCCGCATCTCGGTGATCGAGGCGGCGGACCGGATCCTGCCGGCACTGCCGGGCCGACTGTCGCTGGCGGCCACCCGGGAGCTGGAGCGCCAGGACGTTCAGGTGCTGACCGGTCAGCCAGTGTCCGAGGTGCGCGAGAACGCCATTGTGATGAAGGACGGCACCGAGATCCCCTCCCAGATGACCATCTGGGCTGCGGGCATCAAGGCCCCGGAATGGCTGGGCCAACTGGACCTGGAAACCAACCGGGGCAACCAGCTGGTGGTGAAGCAGACCCTGCAGTCGGTCACCGACCCGGATGTGTTCGCTCTGGGCGACTGCGCCGCCTGCCCGCAACCGGATTCCGACCGTCCGGTTCCCCCCAGGGCCCAGGCTGCGCACCAACAGGCGGACACCCTGTTCAAGACCCTGCGCCACCGTATCGAGGGTGGCGAACCGGTGCCTTTCGTCTACCACGACCATGGCTCGCTGATCAATTTCAGCCGCTACACCACCGTGGGTAACCTTATGGGCAACCTGTCCGGTCGCTCCATGTATGTGGAAGGCAAGGTGGCTCGGTTGTTCTACGCGTCCCTGTACCGCATGCACCAGAACGCCCTGCACGGTCCGCTGAGGACCGCCATTATCTGGGCCATGGACCGGGTCAGCCGGGCCATGCAACCCCGGCTGAAACTGCACTGACGCCGGGGCCTGACCCAAGGAAGGAATGAGCCGGACCGACTGGTCCGGCCGGATAAATCAGAAGTTCTTGCGTTCGATGGTCCAGCCTGAGGCGTCACAGGCGGTACAGGCGCCGGTGAATACCTCGGCGGCCTCCCCGTCACCCTTGAGCTGGTAAAGCCACCAGGCGGTACTCAGCCCCCGGTAGCCACCAAAGCTCCAGGACAGCTCGAAGTGACTGGCACTGTCGAGGGTCGCCCAGAACACCGGCGTTTCCGCACGCTCGAAAATCCGGCTCTGGACCGGCTCACGGGGTGCGATAAAGTCAGCACCACCGGACATCAGCAGCATGGGACCGTTCTGGGGATCACGGTCGCCAATGCCGAATTCGAACGGATAGGGCTGCATGGGCGCCGTGGCGGTCACCCGATCATCGCGACCGGCGATGTAGGCGCCACCGCCACCCTGGGAGTGCCCGGAAGCGCCCACGTTGGAGAAATCCACGTTGTCGCCGTAGCTGGCACTGCGCACGGCGTCGATGCAGTCCAGCATTTCCTCACCGGAACCGGCCATGGTGGTGTTGGCCGCCGCCACCACGAAGCCCCAGGAGGCCCAGTGCCGCAGCCCCTGGGAATAGCTCATGGTGGGCGCGCCGGTGCCGTTGCCCCAGAGGATCAGCGGCGCCCCTTCCGGCACATCCCGGGGGCGGTAGATAGTGCACTGGCCTTCGGAGCCGGAGGTGGTGTCAAAGGAACCGGTCGCGGCATACTCGCCGGCAGGCCCGGTGCCCCCGCCACCAACACCCACGGCGAATGCGGAACCGGAAACAATCAATAGACTGGCGACCGCCACGGCCTTGCCCAGCGTGGAGGGTTTGAACGTCTTGCGTGTCATGGAAATCTTCCCTGTTCGTCACAACTGAATGGTTGGGCATGATGGAATACTCGACTGGCATCAATGCCGCATCGAAACGCAATCCGGCACGGCTCAAGGCCGGTGATGGAAAACAGCAGAACGTCGGAAACAGATGCGTTCACCGGATTGCTCAGGCGGAAGTTACCGGATCTGTGCGGAGGAAAGCTGCGACGGAGATCACCTTTGGTGGCAGGCAGCCACATTGTAATGCTCCGTACAGGATTGATATTGCAGAGATTAAACTGTAGCGAAAGGCTTCACTGGTGCCATTGTCGGGACATCCGAGTATACGAAACCGCCTTGAACCAGGCCCTTCGCAACAAAAAATCATCCCATCAAAAACCATGCGTCCTATTAGTGTTCCATCAAAGAACCCACTAATTCCGTCATAATCTATTCGTACTCATGTTTTCAGGGACATGGTGGAGCGGGTGAAGGGAATCGAACCCTCGTCTTAAGCTTGGGAAGCTTCTGCTCTACCATTGAGCTACACCCGCACTGGCCTCAATATAAGCCTGCCCGCCATCACAGGCAATACCCGGTAACATACCGTATTCGCAGGGGCTAACGAGTCAGCTAGTATTTAGGGAGTCTCCCGACGGTTCCAGGATCACGTGCTTCCACGACGGTCCGGGCGTATCGGAGGCTGGTTGGAAGTCACCCCGCTTGGAGAGTTAATGGACCCCCATCTGATCCTTATTGGCGCCGCCATGCTTGTCATGAGCATCCTGCTCAGCCCGCTGTCCAGTCGGGTGGGCATGCCGGTGCTGCTGATTTTCCTGGTGGTGGGCATGATGATGGGGGAAGACGGTGCCGGGGGCATCCGTTTCGATGATTTCGAGCTGGCCTTTGTTATCGGTAACCTGGCCCTGGCGGTGATCCTTTTGGACGGCGGTATGCGGACCCGGGCCGAAACCTTCCGGGTGGGCCTGAAGCCGGCCCTGGTGCTGGCCACCATCGGTGTGTTCCTGACCGCGGCCCTGGCCGGCCTGTGCGCCTGGCTGGTGTTCGATCTGCACTGGATGGTGGCGCTGCTGATCGGTGCCATCATTTCCTCCACCGACGCGGCGGCGGTGTTTTCCCTGCTGCAGGGCCACGGCCTGCACCTGAATGAGCGGGTCAGCGCCACCCTGGAGATCGAGTCCGGCTCCAACGACCCCATGGCCATCTTCCTGACCCTGATGCTGGTCAGCCTGCTCAGTGCCGATGGGGCCTCCAGCCTCACCGATGGACTGCTGATGCTGGTGCGGCAATTTGGCATTGGTACCATTATTGGTGTACTGGGTGGCTTCCTGATCGTGGAGATGGCCAACCGGGTGCGGCTGACACCGGCGCTGTATCCGTTGATGGTGGGAGCGGCCGGGTTGTGCGTGTTCGCCGGTACCAACATCGTTGGCGGCAGTGGTTTTCTCGCCATCTACCTGTCCGGGGTCATCGTGGGCAATCGCCCGGTACGGATGATGCCCATGATCCTGCAGGTCCACGACGGCCTGGCATGGCTGGCCCAGCTCTGCCTGTTCCTGATGCTCGGGTTGCTGGTCAATCCATCCGACCTGCTACCCCTGGCTGGTGGCGGCCTGGTGCTGGCCCTCGCCCTGATCTTCGTGATTCGGCCACTGGCGGTTTTCGGCACCTTGTGGCCGTTCGGGTTCAACCGTCGTGAGCTGTTCTTCATCAGCTGGGTCGGGCTACGGGGCGCGGTACCCATCGTGCTGGCGCTGTTTCCGATCATGGCCGGTTTGCCGGAAGCGCGGGATGTCTTTCATTTTGCATTCTTTATCGTGCTGGTATCCCTGATTGTTCAGGGAACCTCACTGGCGCCACTGGCCCGCAAGCTGAACCTGGAGGTGCCCGCCACCGGGGAACCCTATCGCCGATTGCCCCTGGATGTTCCCGCCGCTGGCGATCATGAGTTGATGCTCTTCCCCCTGCGGGGTGAGCGCTGGGACGATCCGCGCCCCCTGGGCCAGCTTTCCCTGCCGGAGAACTCCGCCATTGCGGGCGTCTTCCGTCACCGCCAGTGTCTGCCGCCGGCTCCCGACCTCCAGATATCCCAGGGGGACGTGATCGCGGTCTTTGCCGTATCCTCGGCCCTGAAGGAACTGGGTAAGTCGCTGTCCGGCAAGCAGCCGCCCCGACACCTGGCGGAGCGGGCGTTCTTCGGGGACTTCGTGCTTAATGGGGATGCACTGCTGGGGGATGTGGAACAGGTGTACGGGATCGAGTTCGACGAACTGCCGCCGGAGCTGTCGCTGGCGGAATGCTTTGCCAAACGCACCAAGGGTCACCCGGTGGTGGGCGACAAGGTCACCCTGGGGCCGGTCATACTGGTGGCACGGGCCACTGACGCCGACCGTGTCACCAAGGTGGGCCTGAAAATGAAGGATGCCTGACACCAGCCGGAAACACTCTGCAACGCTGGCAAGGTTTTGTGACATATCCCCACAAAAGTTACCTGCGTGCAACCTTAACTTTGTGCTATAAGATAGCGAAATTGTGACCAATTCAGAGCCAATCGCCATCGAGCCATGAGTGTTTTGCTAACTATCCTCCGTACCTACATTGTGATTCCGGTGTTGCTCGCCGTGACGGTTCTGGCCACCGGCGCCCAGGCCGCCGGCAACCGCACCCTCGCCATGGCGGAGACCGGGACCACAACGGACGTCAATCAGCTGGTCGTGCGCAAGGACGAACGCCGCCTTTATCTGATGTCCAATGATCAGGTCATCCGCAGTTATCGCATTTCCCTGGGCAAGACGCCGGAGGGTCACAAGCTGTACGAAGGCGACAGCCGCACGCCGGAAGGCAGTTACACCATCGACTTCCGCAACCCCAACAGCGACTATTACAAGTCGATCCGCATTTCCTACCCCAATCCCAGGGATCGGGAACTGGCCGAATCCTGGGGCCTTCGCCCCGGTGGCAATATCATGATCCACGGCCTGCCCAACGATGTGGGGGACATGGCCTTTGCCTATCAGGGCCTGGACTGGACCGACGGCTGTATTGCCGTAACCAACGAGGCCATGGACGAAATCTGGCAGCTTGTCGACGTTGGAACACCGATCCGCATACTGCCTTGATACCCCCTAAAAACATCGCGGATTCATAAAGTTCCTGAACCTATACTTAAGTTTATGTAATTACCTAAGAATTTTTACGTATCCCGAGTTAACATTTTTGTCTGGAGTGTTTTACACTGTTAACGAATCCGGTGGTCCTCCGCCGGAACCGACTTAACAGGATGTTATTCAATCAAAACTTCTGCACCACAGGAAGTATAACGACCAACAAGGGGATACTAGACATGCGTAAGTTGACGATCGCAGGGTTTGCACTGGCCACCGCACTGACTGCCGGTTGTGCCACCACTGATCAGGCAGCTATCGATGAGGCGACTGCAACTGCCAACTCCGCAGAGCAGACCGCCAGCAACGCCCTGAGCACTGCAAACAATGCCGACCGCAAGGCCAACACTGCCCTGCGTCGCGCCGAGCAGGCCCTGGCAGAAGCCAAAGAAGCCCAGAAGTCTGCAGACGAAGCAAACGAGCGTGCTCGTCGCATGCTTCAGCAATCCAGCCAGAAATAATCGCTGGATAGCATCTGCGAAGACGGAGGCCGGCAGATGCCGGCCTTTTTTGTGCCTGGTTTCCTGGCGTGATCTACCGCTTATTCGTCCGACCCGGTTGGATGATCACCGCCCACTGGACCTGGAGTTGCCTTCGGGCTGCCCCCTGGGCCAGCCGCTTTCTTCATGAAGGTCTCCATGATGTCCATGGGTAACGGGAATACGATGGTGGACGAGTTATTGGTACTCATGTCCGCCAGGGTCTGCAGGTAGCGCAGTTGCATGGCGCCGGAGTTGGTGGACATGACTTCCGCCGCTTCCACCAGTTTCTTCGAGGCCTGCAGTTCACCTTCGGCGTGGATGACCTTGGCCCGGCGTTCACGTTCCGCTTCGGCCTGGCGGGCAATGGCACGGATCATGGACTCGTTCAGGTCCACGTGCTTGATTTCCACGTTGGCCACCTTGATGCCCCAGTCCTCGGTCTGGGCATCGATAATCTCCTGGATGTCCGAATTGAGCTTGTCCCGCTCCGACAGCATCTCATCCAGGTCATGCTTGCCCAGCACCGAACGCAGCGTGGTCTGGGAAAGCTGGCTGGTGGCGGACCCGAAGTCCTCGACCCGCAGTATGGCCTTCTCCGGATCCACCACCCGGAAGTAAAGCACGGCGTTCACCCGCACTGTCACGTTATCCTTGGAGATCACATCCTGGCTGGGCACGTCCAGGGTAATCACCCGCAGATCCACTCGCGTCATCTGTTGGATGCCCGGAATGATGATAATCAGGCCAGGGCCCTTCACTCCCTGGAAACGCCCCAGGAAAAACACCACGCCCCGCTCGTACTCCGGCAGGATGCGGATGGCCGAGGCCAGGATAATCAGCAGCACCACCGTGGGTGCAATCCAGGGAATCAGTTCACCGATCATATTGCCTCCTTACTGTCATGCGGCCCGTCTCCGGGGCTCACTGTTACTGTCAGGCCATCAACCCGTTCAACCCGCAGCCACTGGCCACGGGTTACCGGTTCATCACTGACCGCCTTCCAGCGCTCACCACTGAGTTGTACGTGACCGCGATAGTGGTCTCCATCGCGCTCGAAATCGTCCAGCGCCCGGCACCGCTCCTCGCTCACGTGCTCCATGCCCACGGCCGGAGCCTTGCGACGCAGCCCCATGAATCGGGTCACGGTCCACAGGATGAAGCCGCCGGCCACAGCCGCCGTGCCACCGATCGCCGGCAGCGAAATGTCCTGGTGACTGCCGTCCATCAGGATAATGGACCCGAGCACGAAGGCGATGATGCCGCCGATCCCCAGCATGCCGAAGCTGGGCATGAACGCCTCCCCCACGATAAACGCCAGCCCCAGCAGTATCAGGGCCAGACCGGCGTAGTTCACCGACAGCACCTGGAAGGCGAACAGGGCGAGCACCAGGCAGATGGCACCAATCACCCCCGGGTACAGGCTACCGGGGTTGGCCAGCTCGAAGATAATGCCGTAGAAACCGATGATCATCAGGAAATAGGCGACGTTGGGGTCGGTAATCACCGACAGCAGGCGGGTGCGCCAGTCCGGTTTCTGGCGCACGATGGTCAGGTTCTGCGTATCCAGGGTCTGCTGGCCGGTGGCCATGACCACCTGCCGGCCATGAATCTGGGTAAGCAGGTCATCCAGGTCGGCGGCCACTACATCGATAACGTTCTGCGCCAGCGCATCCTCAGCCCCCAGGTTCACCGCCTCCCGGACCGCACGTTCGGCCCAGTCCGCGTTGCGCCCATGACGTTCCGCCAGTCCACGGATGTAGCTCACCGCATCCTCCATGACCTTGCGTTCCATGGCGGTACTGCTGTCGGAGGACGATTCGCTGGCATCCTCGGTGTCTTCACCATTGCTGGAGGGCGTATCACCGCCGTCCTCGGGAGGCTCGCTGCTACCCGGCATGCCGCCCATCTGCACCGGCGTTGCCGAGCCCAGGTTGGTGGCCGGTGCCATCGCGGCCACATGGCTGCCATAGAGGATATAGGTGCCGGCACTGGCTGCCCGGGCACCAGACGGGCTGACCCAGGTAACCACTGGCACGTCGGACGCGAGGATGGTCTTGATGATGGAACGCATGGAATTCATCAGGCCACCGGGGGTATCCATCCGCAGTACAACCAAAGTGGCATCCTGCTCACTGGCCTGCTCGATCCCGCGGACCACGTAGTCCATGGTGGCCGGGCCAATGGCGCCGTCCACGGACAGGACAACGGCGGAACGACTGGATGAAGACTGCGCCAGCACCCACTGGCCGACCGACAGCCCGAAGGCCAGCACTATCAGCCCGGCCCACAGGCCAATGCGAAACCGCGAGGGTGCTGTCTGAGTCCTGAGTCTATCCATTCCGTACCCCCTGGTGTGCTGCGCGGTTCACTCGCCTGGAACGATCGACCAACACCCCGTTTAATGCCAGTCACCTTGCTCCGGCGAATGCCGCTCAGAACCAGCGCTGCGGAGAAGGCGGGGATGTTTCGGATGGACGGGTGGAAACCTGTTCCGGGCGCTCCCCCGTCACTGCCGTGTCGCCGTCACGACTGGCAACCTGGGGTACCCTTTCCCCTATCATACGGGGAATACCGTCGGCCTTATCAACCGCCAGCTCCACGGCCCGGCGCTGGACTTCCAGCCCTTCCACGTTGTCGGTGAAGGCCGCCAGCCGTTCGGTGACCTGCTGCCAGAGTTCTTCCTTCTCGGCTTCGGTATATGTCTCGTCGGAACGATGGACTTCAAGCCACAACTGGCCGTTGTGCATGCCCACCTTGACCGGCTGATGGATGACCTGCACCGGCGTGCCCTTGTCCACTTGGTGTGCAAACCCGGTGATGTCTTCATTGTACATACGGAAACAGCCATGGCTGACCTGGGTACCAACGCCGAATCCCTTGTTGGTGCCATGGATCAGGTAGCCGTCCTCACTCAGGATCAGGGCATAGGGTCCCAGGGGGTTCTCCGGCCCGGGAGGAACCATGCGCGGCAGGTACTCGCCGTTGGCTTCGTACTCGGCCCGGATACTGGCCGGTGGGTACCAGGCGGGTGATGCCACGCCCAGGGTCACTTCGGCATCGGTGATGGGAGACGGGTTGTCGTCGGTGCCCACCCCGACCGGAAATACCTGTACGCCACCATCGCGGAAATAATAGAGGCGGTATTCCGCCAGGTTGATCACAATGCCCTCGCGCCGGGAATCCGGCAGCACATACTTGCGGGGCAGGGTAATACGGGTACCATCCCCGGGAAGCCAGGGGTCAATATCGGGGTTGGCCTTGACCAGTTCCAGGTAGCCCAGGCTCCGCTGGCTGCCAATGGCGGCAAAGGTATCTTCCTCCTGTGTGGTCATGGTCTGCAGTTTGCCCGCCAGGTCACCTTCCAGTACCCAGACTGGGGATTCCGGACGAGCCTGCACACCGGACTCGCCGGCTTGCCCGGTTTGCGCCGTGTGTCCCTCGGACGATGCACTGCGGACCTGCCGGCCATCCGTGTCCGCTTCGGCCATGGCCGATCCGGCCCCCATCCACATCAGCAGGCTGACAACCGTGATTCCGATACCTTTGGTGTTGACCATTCTGGTGTTCCCGATAAGACCGTTAGCCCGCTACCGGGGCTCGTTAACTCTTGTGTATGACACCCCGACACAACCGGAGTTCCGGGGTGCCGGTTCCAACCGACTCCCCTCATAGTCCATTGTAGGCTGCCACAACCGTAATAATAGCCAGACAGACAAACAGAATACTGGCGCCGACCCTCGCGGTCGCCATCGGCAGCCGCTGCATCAGCCATTTTCCGGCCACAATAACCGGAATGTTCGCCAACAGCATACCAACCGTGGTGCCCACGATCACCCAGAAAGTAGCGTCGTATCGCGCCGCCAGCACCACCGTTGCCACCTGGGTCTTGTCACCGATCTCCGCCAGGAAGAACATCACCGTGGTGGCGGTGAACGCCCCCAGTCCCAGCAGGGTCGACTCTTCGCTGTCGTCCCGGTCCGGGAACAGCAGCCACAGGGCAATGGCCAGGAAACTGAACGCCACCAGCCATGGCACCCATGCCTGGGGTAGCCAGCTCGCCACCCAGGCACCCAGCAGTGCGGACAGCCCGTGATTCACCAGCGTGGCCACCAGGATGCCCATGATTATCGGTGTACGGCGGTGGAATCGGCTGATCAGGAAGAGCGACAGCAACTGGGTCTTGTCACCAATTTCAGCAATGGCGACTGACAGGGTAGAAGCGAGAAAGGCATCCATGTTTACAGGGCTCCAAGGCGGATCATCAAGACACAGGAAGCCATCACTCTCCGCCTATCGGAAGTGACAGCTCCCCGGGTCTTGTCAGTTCCGCCTGGCGCTGCCTTGAGCGGCGCCCGGGAACGTGATGGCCATGGGGATGTGCCCCAAGTATGTTGACCATCACCCGCAGCAACTCGCTGCTGCGGAGACTACTCCCCCGAAGGAGATCAAGATCATAGCGGGCCGGCGGAAGAATCTCAACCGGCCCAACCTGACTATTTTTTCAGGTTGACGGCGTTTTCCATCACCCGCTCGAAGATACCAAGGGCCACCTCCAGGTCCTTGTCCTCAATGCCGGTCAGCAGCTCATCCCGCAGCACATCGCCCCGCTCGTTCAGGTCCTTCATGAACCGCTCGCCGGCGCTGGTCAGGTACAGCCGACGGGCACGGCGGTCACGCTTGCAGGGCCGGCGCTCAATCAGCCCCTGTTCTTCAAGGCTGTCGAGCAGGCGCACCAGGGTGGGATTCTCAATGGCCATGAGGTGGGCCAGCTCACGCTGTGTCAGCCCTTCGCCGCCACGCTGGAGATACACCATGGTGGACCAGCGTGCCTGGGTCACCCCCAGGTCCTTGAGGCGTTCATCCAACAACTTGCGCCAGCGTCGGGTTATCCGGGCAACGGCGAACGGAAACTGGTCTCGGATAGTCTGCTGATCCATGGGTCTTTGTCCTGTGGTCTGTCGATTCAGCAATAGTAAGCTAATCATTGAGACGAACACAAGTTACACATTGATCATACTTGCGCCAGGTCAAATATCCATCGCCTGTCAGCCTGTCTGCCTGACCTCCTCCATATCCACGTCCGGGCCCGGATGGAAATCCTCGTTGCGGGGGTCGATTTCCACCAGCACCGACGACGCTTCCGGCATGGTCGCCACGAAGTGCTCCTGCTCCGCCACCGGCACGTCCGGTGTGTGGCTGATCCGGTAGCTGGTCGCGATGGCCAGCAGCACCAGGAAACCGGCGCTGCCCCAGAACAGCCCCGAGGGTCCGAGTACCCCCATCAGCTCGGCCATGACGATGGGACCAATAACACTGCCGATCCCGTAGCTAAGAAGCAGCGTGGCACTGGCCGCCACGATCTGGTGCGACTCCAGCCGGTCATTGGTGATGGCGACGGCAATGGGATAGAGGGTGGCGGAGAACCCGGTAAACACCCCTACCAGCACCATCAGCACCGGAATGCTCGCGCTACCGGCCGTTGCCACCACCACGGCGGTCGTGGCTGCGATCATGGAGACCATGAACATCACCCGCCGCCGGTCGAAGCGGTCGCAGATAAGCCCCAGGGGCCAGGCAAGGAGCATGGCGGCAACGATGGCCACCGCCATGAACACCGACGTCTTAGACACATCCAGACCGGCCATGGTGGCGTAAACCGGGCCCAGGGCGTAAAAGGAACCAATCAGCACGCCACACACCAGGGCACCTGCCGCGCCGCTGAAGGAATCCCGGGCCAGGGTAAAGAAGGACAAACGCTCGGCGGACTCGATAACCGGCGCATCCATCCGCGTCAGGGAGAGCGGAATCAACGCCAGGGTCAGCAGGATGGCCGCCAGGGTAAAGGGCATGAAATTGGCCGGGTCGCCCAGGTTGACCACCAACTGGCCCCCCGCCGCCGAAATGTAAAATACGATCTGGTAGACCGCGAACAGGGCGCCCCGATTACTGCTGGTGGCCCGACTACTGAACCAGCTTTCAATCACCACCAGCACACCGGCGACGCTGAACCCCGAAAGAATCCGCAGAACCGCCCAAAGCACCATGGTGACCGACAGGGGATAGACGAGGGCGGTGACCGCCGCCAGGGCGGCAAATACGGCAAAGGCCCGGATATGCCCGACACGGGCGATGACCCGGTGCACGTATAGCGTGCCCAGCACGAAACCCACGGAATAGCACACCAGTACCCACCCGATCACCGACGGCTCCACGCCTTCAATACTCAGACGGATGCCCAGCAGGGTCGTCAGGAAGGCATTGCCACTGACCAGAAGCAGAATGCTCATGATCAGCGCCGACAGTGACGCCACCATTCGGGTCATCGGTAACTCTCCGGGAAGGGTACGGATTTTTGCAAGGACCCGTGTTCCACGGGCAATCAGCTACTGAATCAACAGCAACCTTCATTTAAGCACCCATTGGCATTCACAGCTATTACGCAGATGCCGAAACCCTCTTCTGAATGCTTTCCAAAAACCTCTGTAAGGCGCTCCACGCCTGGGTTTTACAAAATTTTACATTAAGGGCCCGTAACACACTGATACACCTCAATGCTGCTAACATCGTTCGGGTGATCATGGATCGGTCGCTGTCGACACGACCTCTGTTAGCCATCACCAAGAGCCCGACACTATGAAAAAAACGGAATGGCCCATTCGCTGGGATCTGCTGCTGCGTTATCGTCTGATAGAAATTGTTGCCCTTTGGGAAGGTCGTCTTACTACCAATCACATCTGCCACGGTTTTGGCATTGGCCGTCAGCAGGCGTCAAAGGACATCAATACCTATCTGAGAGAACTGGCACCCGGCAACCTGGTGTACGACAGGCACTTGAAAGGCTACATCCCCGCCACGGATTTCCAGCCCGTGGTTACGCGGGGACAGCCGGAAGAGTATCTGGAACTGGCCTGCCGACACCAATCACTGAGTGACTGCTTTGAGAATCTCGACATCGGACTGCCGGACAGCTGTGTGGTGCGGGCCCCCTGCCGTCAAGCAAGCCCAGAAGTCACCCGCGCCGTCATTACCGCCTGTCGCCAGAAGCGCAAGCTTGAAGCACGCTACCTCACCCTTGACCAACCCGACGGGGAACCGGTGGTCCTGGAACCCCACACCCTGGTCATGACCGGCCAGGGCTGGCATGTGCGTGCCTGGAGTGACCGCAAGGAGGGCTTCGGCGATTTCCGCCTCAGCCGCCTGACCGGCAAGCTTCAGGTATCCCGGGACAAGTCCCGCCACCGGGAAGAGCACGACGAGCGCTGGAACCGCATGATCAGCCTCAGGGTCCAGCCCGCCGCCGGTCTCGATGCGGCCCGTCGCCGTCTGGTCTGTGCAGACTATGACCTGGAGGACGGCCCCATGGAAATCCGCTGTCGTGAAGCCATGGCTCCCTGGCTGATGCCCATGCTGGGATTGTCCGCCGGTGGCCGCGACGACGATATTGCCGTCACTCCCCTGGAACTGACCAATGGCGATGCCCTGCCGGCCTGGCTGAAGACAGACACCCGGCAACCCGTCAGGGCAACGCAGGCCGACGCTGTCTGATCGGCAGCAGCCCCGGTCGGCGACACCTGCCGTTGCCCGCGGTCGGGGCTTCCCCGGACACGGTCACATGCGCCGAACGGTGGCTGCACTGCTGTTGATCACCACCATGGGGCCGCTGTGGGCGGCCTCCTGTGGCGACGCCTATACACCGGTCTCCGATGTCCAGGGCCGGGGCGGGGAATCCCCCATGGCTGGCAGGCAGGTCACGGTGGAAGGCATCCTGACCGTGGACGCGCGTCAACCGGGTGGTTTCCGGGGCTTCTACCTCCAGCAGGCGCTGGCGGAGCAGGACCGGGACCCGGTCACGTCGGAGGGGCTGTTTGTCCATACCCGGGCCCGGGAGGGCGCGCCGGGGGACCGTGTGCGGGTTCGCGGTGAGGTCCGGGAATATTATGGCCTGACCTCACTCACCAACGTCCAGCGAGTAACAACCTGCGCCACTCCGGGATTACCCGCCCCGACCGCCCTGAAGCCCGGCCATTTACCCGAGGGGGGCCGCGAGGTCCTCGAGAGCATGCTGGTGCAAACCGCCGCCCCCCTGGTCATTACCGACACCTGGAACCTTGCCCGCTACGGCGAACTGGTGCTTGCACCCTCCCTGCAGTGGACGCCGACCCAGAGCCTGGAACCAGGCCCCGAGACACAGGAACTGCTGGCACAACAGGAACAGCAACGCCTGATCCTGGATGACGGCTTCCGCAAAAAACACCCCCGGCCCATACCCTACCTGTCCGACGAAGCGTCACCGGGCAATCCCCTGCGGGTGGGTGACAGGATCGCCCCTGTCGCGGGGATCATGGACTACCGTTTCGGGAACTGGCGCCTCCAGCCCCTGACCCAACCCGACATCCACCACGCCAACCCCCGGCAAATGCCGCCGACGCGACACCAGGAGGCCAACCTGCGGGTGGTCTCGCTGAACCTGGGCAACCTGTTCAACGGCGACGGCCAGGGCAATGGATTTCCCACCGACCGCGGTGCCCGTACCCCCGCATCCTATCAGCGGCAGCTGGCAAGATTGTCGAGTCAGATACGAGCCACCAACCCGGATATCCTCGCGGTTTCCGAGCTGGAAAATGACGGCTACGACGGCAACAGCGCACTGGCGGAACTGGCCCGGGCCATCGGCGACCACTGGCGGTTTGTCGAGGGGGGCACCGACCGCGACGACGATGCCATCCGCAATGCCCTGCTGTACCGGTCGGACCGGGTACAACCAACGGGGTCGGCCACCCTGATCGACGACGGCGCCTTCCGGCAGTGGCACCGCCCGGCGCTGGCCCAGACGTTCCGGCGTATCGACGGCAGGACGGCACTGACGGTGATCGCGGTACACCTGAAATCCAAAAGCTGCCGTAATGCCCCGGCGGCGCAACAGGACCGCCGGGATGGCCAGGCCTGCTTTGCGCAGGCGCGGGAGTCGGCGGCCAGGGCACTGGCGCGCTGGCGTCCGGATGCGAAAGGGAAGGATCACCTGATACTGCTGGCCGGAGATTTCAACGCCTACGCCCGGGAAACCCCGCTGCAGGTTCTGGGCAACACCGGCTATACCGACCTTATTGCCCATTTCCACGGTCTTGAGCAGGGAACATTCCGCTACCACGGACGACTGGGCACCCTGGATTATCACCTGGCGAACCCCGAGCTGATGGAGCGGGTGAAGGCCAGTCACGTCTGGTCGGCCAACGCCGAGGAGCCCCGCATGAGAGCCTACAATACCACCACGGACACCGATGTAGCGGAGGACTCACCATGGCGGGCCTCGGACCACAATCCGGTGATTACCGACCTGAGGCTATAGCCGCCTTGACGCTGCTCCGGCCGGGTCAGTCGATGCCGACAATCTTGTGCATCTGGATGGTCAGGCGCCACTGGGGGTGCTGCAGGCAATAGTCCACCGCCTTGCGGGTGTTGCTGGCCTTGACCGGATCCCGGCCATCCTCCGGAGTGGCCGGCGACGCCATGGGGGACAGGAAGTAGTGCCGGGCCCGGATCGACCGGAACCGCTCCGGCATGGCCAGGGGCTGGGGATAGACCACCTTCAGTTCATCACACTCGCGGATCACCACGGCGGCATCGGCCTTGGGGCTGACACAGAGCCAGTCAATGCCCGCCGGTGCCGGCAGGGTGCCATTGGTCTCCACCCCCACCTCGAAACCCTGGTCATGGAAGGCGGCGATCAGGGGCTCATCAAGCTGCAGCAGGGGCTCACCACCGGTGCACACCACGTAGGGACGAAGCCCGGACTCGCGGGCCGACCGGGTGTCCGATGGCCACAGCAACGCCACATGGGCCGCCAGGGCCTCGGCGGTGTCGAAACGGCCACCGTTCTGGCCGTCGGTGCCGACAAAGTCCGTATCGCAGAAATCACACACCGCCGTGGCCCGGCCGGACTCCCGGCCGTTCCACAGGTTGCACTTGCTAAACCGGCAGAACACGGCGGCACGCCCGGCCTGGGCACCTTCCCCCTGGAGGGTATAGAAGGCTTCCTTCACCCGGTACATCAGTTACGGGCCTCATAGGGCAGGGGGTCGGTCATACCGTGGGAGGCAAAGGCTTCCAGCCGCTCGACACAGGAGCCGCAGACACCGCAGGCCTTGTGCCGTCCGTTGTAGCAGGTCCAGGTCTGGCCGTAGTCGAGGCCCATGGCCAGGCCCTCGGCGAGTATTTCCCCCTTGTCGGCGCGGATATAGGGGGCCTCGACGGCCACCGGTTCATAGTTGGCCACCCGGCACACCGCATCCATCTTCTCGACGAACTCCGGGCGACAGTCGGGGTAGATGGCGTGATCGCCACCATGGGCGCCGAACCACACCGCATCCGCCGCCACGGTCACCGCGTAGCCGGTGGCCAGGGACAGCAGGATCATGTTGCGGTTGGGCACCACGGTGGATTTCATGCTTTCTTCCTCGTAATGCCCCTCGGGCACCTCGCTGCCCCCGGTCAGGGCGGAGCCCGCCATCACCGCCTGCAGGGACCGGATATCCAGCACCTTGTGGGGCAGGCCCAGTTCACCGCAGACCGCGGAGGCTGCCTCCAGTTCACGGACATGGCGCTGGCCATAGTCAAACGACAGCGCATGCACCCGGTGCCCTTCCGCCAGGGCCCGGTGGAGCAGGGTGAATGAGTCCATCCCCCCCGAATAGATCACGACAACGGTTTTCGACACCTGTCCTCCCGCTTGCAAAATGGACACTGGTGATTAATTGAGGATCGGGTCACGATCAGCGCATCCCTCAAGCGCACCCCTCGGAAGTACCGGACTGTCAGGAAACCTCCGCCGGGGTACCATCGACTTCCTATTGTAACAGCCACCCGACACTATGGGTTCGCGTCAAACCACATGGACGGTTACACTTTGCAGACAGCTCAACGACTAACTGAATTGCCGATGACCCAGCCCAACGCACCGGCCTTTATCGATTTTGAGGCTTCCAGCCTCGACCTGATCGCCAGTTACCCGATCGAGGTTGGTCTGTGCCTGCCGGACGGTTCCCTGCACAGCTGGCTGATCAAGCCCCACGTGCTCTGGCACGACTGGTCGGACAGCGCCGAGCAGATCCACGGCATCAGCCGCGACACCCTGAAAGCGGAAGGGCTGAGTGTCAGGCAGGTGGCCCACCACCTCAACGAACTGCTCGACGGCGAAGTGTTCTGTGATGCCTGGACCTTCGACAGCTTCTGGCTGCACCGCCTCTACCGTGCGGCGGACATGCGTCCGACCTTCCAGCTCGAGTCGGTGTCGCTGCTGCTGTCCCCGGCCCAGGTCCACCACTGGTCCACTATCCGGCACCAGGTGATCCAGGACCTGGGACTGCCGGTTCACCGGGCAGCCAATGATGCCCAAATCCTTCACTCCACCTGGTGCCAGGTAACCGCCGCCATCGAAGGTGACCAGCACGCCCCCCTGGACAAGCTGTAGGGCAACGGATCTCCCGCGCAAAAAAAAGGCGCTGCGGGAAGCCCGTAGCGCCAAAACAATAAAGGAGAGATCACACAGTAACTGACGTGATACTGCGGATTGCACAACGTAAAACACGTGACAGTGATTATTTTCCGCATCCTTCCCCCAATGGTCTGTACGCGTTTGCCGAAGGCAGGGTTTGTGCTTATACCCGCCACTCCGATACCCATTTGCAAACCACCACCTCCGCGATACACTGATACATCGTCGGCCCTTCGGTGGCCGGCCATCCACTGAACAGCATTGCCTGACCATGAAACCGTACGGAGAGTCCCACATGGGCTTGAAGACACATCGCTATCCATTGTTCACGGGCGCACGGCGCAAGGCCCTGATGCCGGTCCGTGGCATGGTGATTTTCAGGTAAAGCTTTCGGTTCTGCCCGGAAGCTCAGGCGACCGGGCATGCAGTTTCCCGCATGCAGACCCGGTCCCGTGAGACCGGGTTTTTCGTTTTTTGCAGCCGCAAAACGGTAAGGAGATTGCTATGAGGAGCGCCGTGAACAGACCAACAACCAGACGTGCCGCCAATGTACCGGCCAGCCGCAGGCCCGGCCCTATCCGCCGTCCGGAGAAAATGCCGCTGCTGGATGCGATCTGCAGGAAACTGAACCAGCGGGTCAATCTTGACGATGAACGCAGCGTGCTCGGTCTCTATGAGCGCGGCTGGATCTTCAACGGCGTGCTGGCCAGTCTGGACGGTGCCGAGGCCCGTTACGTCAAGGCTCTGGCGAGCCGCTACGATTCGTGGATCGCCCGTCAGGTGGCGTGACGGCGGAAGTGCTATAGTCTGGGTCATGATAACAAGGAGCCTATCATGAGCCAGACTTCCGTTGCCGATACCCTGCGGGAATACCTCTCCCTCCTGGAAATCCTCGACGATGCCTACTGGGAAGCCAGCACCATCCAGAACAAGGACCTGCTGTACGACATCATCAGCATCTTCCACCAGGAAGTGGCGGAACTGAACAAGCTGAGCGTGCAGGACCACCACTACCCCTACGAAGTGATCACCGAAGGTATCCGTCGGGTGGTACCGCAACTGGAACGGCTGGACGAGGAACGCCACGACATTATCCAGCGTACCCAGACCCTCACCGATTTCCGGGACATCGTCTCCTCGGTGCTCGGCATCCTGGAGGCCCAGCTACGCACCATCTGATGCGATTACGCGCCGTCTGATTCGATAATACCCGGCACCTCGCTCACCACCACCGTGCGGTTGCGCCCCCGTTCCTTGGCCTGATACATGGCCTTGTCCGCCATACGGCACAGGTTGGCCGCCGAACCGGCGTGATCGGGATAGACCGCCACCCCGATGCTGATGGTCAGGTCCAGGGTTTCACCCGCCGAGACCCGGACCGGCTCGTCGGCGATGCGCCGCCGCAGGCGTTCGGCAATATCCCAGGCCTCCTCCACGGACATCTCAGGCAGGACCACGATGAACTCCTCGCCGCCGAAACGCCCCAGGGTATCCACCGTTCGGATACTTTCGGCGAGGCGCAGGCTGACGGTACGGAGTACTTCATCCCCCACTGCATGGCCCCGGGTATCGTTGACCTCCTTGAAATGGTCCAGGTCTATCCACAACACCGCCAGATGCCGTTCATAGCGCTCCGCCCGGGCTACCTCCTCCTGCAGGATGCGCTCGGTTTCCCGCCGGTTGAACTGACCGGTCAGGGGATCCAGGGTCGCCAGCTCCGACAGCCGGGCTTCCAGGGCCTTGCGATCGGTTACGTCCAGGATGATGCCCTCCAGCACCAGGCCGCCGTCATCCTCGACACTGCGCCCGCGCTCCCAGACCCAGATCACCTCGCCATCCGCCCGGCGCAGCCGGTACTCCATGGAAAAAGGCTCGGCGGATCCAATGGCGTTCTCCACCGCCTGGGTTACGCTGACACTGTCCTCCGCCAGTATCAGGCTTGCCCAGGACACCACCTGATTATCGATCAGATCCCGGGGAGCATAGCCCGTCAGGTCCCGGCAGCCACTGGAAATGAACTTCATGGTCCAGTGCTCATCGTACAGGCACCGGTAGGCCATGCCCGGCAGGTTATCCATGATGGTGGCCATCTGGCGTTCCCGGGCCTGGAGTGACCGCTCCGCCGCCTTGCGTTCGGTGATGTCCATGCCCAGGGCAATGGAGCCCGCCACCTTGCCGTGGACATCCCGGAAGGCCTTGGAGTGCCAGGCGATCACCCGTTCTCCGTTATGGCGGGTATGGACGGAGGTTTCCAGGCCTTCGGCCTCTTCATGACCGGCCAGGATACGGAACACCCGATCCCGCACCCACTGTCGATACTCGGGGTCCGGGTAGAGGGACTCCCAGATGGCGTCATTGCCAATGACTTCGTCACTGGTATAGCCACTGATCTCTTCCGCGGCCCGGTTCCAAAGCTGGATCCGACCGTCCTGATCCAGCAGGTTGATCCAGATATTGGCATTGTCGATCACACTGCGCTGGAACTCGCTGAGCTTGATGATCTCCTGCTGTTGCCCGTACTGGCGCTCGAACAGTTCCCGGTCACGGTGGAACTGACGCAACATGGCCAGGAAAAGAACCGCAGCGGTCACCACGACGAAAGCCCACCCCTTCCAGGTCTGGACACGGGTAAGCATCGCTGGATCGCGGACCAGCCGTTCCACGGCAGCATCGGAGAACAGGATCCAGGCCCCACCAGCCAGCAGGTAGACAAGGGCAATGGTGAGTGACCGGTTAAACGGCATTTGGCGTCTTTTGATAGGATTCATTGGCCAGCGGTTCATCCAACAGCATCGGTAAACAGCCAAAGGCACTGTTGCGCGGGAAGCCCATATTCTCAATTCATACGATTGCATGGCCCGGGCGGTTTGCAGGCCCTGTTGTTAACAGTAGTGTGTTACTTCGTTAACGTCGACCGCTTCCACATTTTTTTACGACTGTCATACTGCGGTCGTAACAAGGCTCCAGTGTCCCCAAACCACATCACTACAGGGAACCTTCCTATGACATCCGGTCATCCTGGAACCGTCAACAGGGAAAACCGACGAGCACTCTGGTCCTGGGCTCTTTACGACTGGGCCAACAGTGCCTTCTTCACCATCATCCTCACCTTCATCTTCGCCCGCTATTTCAGCCAGTCGGTGGTCCAGGACGATGTGGCCGGTACCGAAGCCTGGGGCAATATCGTGGGACTGTCGGGGCTGGCCGTGGCCATCCTTGCCCCGATACTGGGCGCCATCGCCGACCAGAATGGCCGCCGCAAGCCCTGGCTGATCGGCTTTACACTACTCTGCGTGATTGCCACCGCCATGCTCTGGTTTGTCGCGCCCGGCAGCGGTGACCTGTGGTTCGCGGCCTTCTGGATCAGCCTTGGCATACTGGGCGCGGAATGCGCCTTTATCTTCTACAACGCCATGTTGCCGGACCTCGCCACGCCCGAACGGGTGGGCCGCTGGTCCGGCTGGTCCTGGGGCCTGGGCTACGTGGGCGGTGTCACCTGTCTGGTGGTGGCGCTGTTCGTCTTCATCGAGGGCGACACCAGCTGGCTGGGCCTGGACCGGGACGCCCTTGAGCATGTGCGCGCCACCTTCATACTGGTGGCGATCTGGTACCTGGTGTTCTCCCTGCCGGCCTTCTTTTTCATTCCGGACCGCCCGTCCCGGGGCCTGCCTCTGGTGCCGGCGGTCCGGGCGGGGCTGGTCCAGCTCCGGGACTCCATCCGCCAGGTGCGGCAGTACCGCACCATCGTCCGCTTCCTGATCGCGCGCATGCTCTACACCGACGGACTGGCCACCATCTTCACTTTCGGCGGGGTCTATGCCGCCGGTACCTTCGGCATGGATCAGACCCAGGTACTGCAGTTCGCCATCGCCCTGAACGTCACCTCCGGCCTGGGGGCACTGGCCTTCTCCTGGGTGGACGATGCCATCGGCGGGCGCAATACCGTCTTGTTGTCGCTAACGGGGCTGACCGTCTGCGCGGCATCCATACTCTTTGTCACCGATCCCCTCTGGTTCTGGGCCGTGGGCATGACCCTGGGCATCTTCGTGGGCCCGCTGCAATCCGCCAGCCGCTCCTATATGGCCCGAGTGGCGCCGCCACACCTGCAGACCCAGATGTTTGGCCTGTTTGCTTTCTCGGGCAAGGCCACCGCCTTCCTCGGTCCGCTGCTGGTGGGGTGGGTCACCGCCTTTACAGACAGCCAGCGCTGGGGTATGAGTACCATCCTGATATTCCTGCTGATCGGTTTCGCGCTTATGCTGACGGTGCCGCCGGCATCGAGAACCGTCCATCACCAACCTGCGGAAGCGAAGTAAGCCATGACACCCGGTATAGAGGCCGCCAGAAAGGCCGGTATCAGCCACAATATCCACCAGTACGACCACGACGCCCACAGCGAATCCTACGGCCTGGAGGCGGCGGAAAAACTGGGCGTGGAGCCGGACCAGGTCTTCAAGACCCTGGTGGTGGAAACCGACAACGGCCAGTTGGTGGTGGGGATCGTGCCGGTCTCCGCCAGCCTCAACCTGAAGAAAATCGCCAAAGCCGCCAAGGCAAAAAAGGCGGCCATGGCGGACAAGCAGAAAGTGCAGCGCACCACCGGCTACGTACTCGGCGGCGTCAGCCCCCTGGGCCAGAAGAAGGCCCTGACCACAGTAATTGACGGCTCCGCGCAGAACTTCGGTGCCATCTACGTCAGCGCCGGGCGGCGGGGCCTGGAAATCGAACTGGCGCCGGCGGATCTGGCAAAGCTGACAAACGGCATTTTTGCGGATATCCGACAGGACTGATAACACAGCTCTCTTTCAATCGAACCTCTGGCGCTACAGCAAAAAAGCCCGGTCGGGTCTCCCCGGCCGGGCTTTTTACTACCAGACGGTTACTCAGGTGCGCTTGGCGCTCTCCCGGGCTTCGTCCAGGATCTTGTTGAGGGTCTCGCTGGGCTGCATGATCTTGCAGACCTTGTCCGCGGGCGGGTGGTAGTAGCCACCGATATCCGCCGGATGGCCCTGGATCACGCTCATTTCCTCCAGGATCTGGTCCTTGTTCTCTTCCAGCTGTTTGGACAGCTTGGTGAAGAACTCCTTCAGGTCCTTGTCCTCGTCCTGGTTGGCCAGCTCCTCCGCCCAGTAGCGGGCCAGATGGAAGTGGCTGCCCCGGTTGTCCAGCTCGCCGGTCACCCGTGATGGTGACTGGTTATTTTCCAGCAGACGACCGGTAGCCTTATCCAGGGCCTCGCCCATCAGGCGGGCACGCTGGTTGTCCTGCTTCTCGCCCAGTTCTTCCAGGGAAACCGCAATGGCCAGGAACTCACCCAGGGAATCCCAGCGCAGGTGGTTCTCCTCCAGCAGCTGCTGCACGTGCTTGGGCGCGGAACCGCCAGCGCCGGTCTCGTACAGGCCACCGCCGTTGAGCAGCGGCACGATGGACAGCATCTTGGCGCTGGTGCCCAGCTCCAGGATCGGGAACAGATCGGTGAGGTAGTCACGCAGCACGTTACCGGTCACGGAGATGGTGTCCAGGCCACGGATCAGGCGCTCCATGGTCCAGCGGATGGCGCGGACCGGGGACATGATGCGGATATCCAGACCCTCGGTGTCGTGCTCTTTCAGGTAGGTCTTCACCTTCTCGATCAGCTGGGCGTCGTGGGGACGCTCGTCGTCCAGCCAGAACACCGCCGGCATGCCGGTGGCGCGGGCCCGGTTGACCGCCAGCTTGACCCAGTCGCGGATCGGCAGGTCCTTGGTCTGGCAGGCGCGCCAGATGTCGCCTTCCTCAACCTTGTGCTCGGTCAGCACGGTGCCGTCCTCGGCTACGATGCGGACGGTGCCGGCTTCGGGAATCTCGAAGGTCTTGTCGTGGGAACCGTATTCCTCGGCCTTCTGTGCCATCAGGCCGACATTGGGCACGGTACCCATGGTGGTGGGATCGAAGGCGCCGTGGGTCTTACAGAAGTTGATCACTTCCTGGTAGATGGTGGCGTAGGTGGACTCCGGCATGACCGCCTTGGTGTCCTTCAGCTTGCCATCCCGGGCCCACATCTTGCCGGAGTTACGGATCATCGCCGGCATGGAGGCATCCACGATCACGTCACTGGGCACGTGCAGGTTGGTGATGCCCTTGACCGAGTCCACCATGGCGATTTCCGGGCGGTGCTCGTAGGTCTTGTGCAGGTCTTCCTGGATCTGCTCCTGCTTGGATTCCGGCAGTTGCTTGATCTTCTCGATCACGGACGACAGGCCGTTGTTCGGGTTGACGCCGATTTCCTGGAACAGGTCGCCGTACTTCTCGAACAGCTCCTTGTAGAAGACCTTCACCGCGTGACCGAACACGATCGGGTGGGAGATCTTCATCATGGTGGCCTTCACGTGCAGGGAGAACATCACCCCGGTGTTCTCGCAGTCGGCAATGGCGTCCTCGAAGAACTTCACCAGCGCCTGCTTGCTCATGTACATGCCGTCCAGCACTTCACCTTCCTGCAGAGGCAGATCGGCCTTCAGTACCGTCTGCTCACCCTTGCTGTTCTCGAACACGATGTTGGCCTTGGTGGCCTTGTCGAGGGTGACGGACTGTTCGCTGGAGTAGAAATCGCCGCCGCGCATATGGGCGACGTGGGTGCGGGAAGCGGGGCTCCACTCACCCATGGAGTGCGGGTACTTGCGGGCGAAGGCCTTGACCGCCGTGGGTGCACGACGGTCGGAGTTGCCTTCACGGAGTACCGGGTTCACGGCACTGCCGAGAACCTTGGAATAACGTTTATGGGCTTCCTTTTCCTCGTCGGTTTCCGGATGTTCCTTGTACTCGGGAACCTTGTAGCCCTGCTCGTTCAGCTCCTTGATGGCCGCCCGGAGCTGCGGGATGGAGGCACTGATGTTCGGCAGCTTGATGATGTTGGCGTCCGGGTCCTTGGTGTACTCGCCCAGTTCCGCCAGGGCATCGGGGACCCGCTGGTCTTCTTCAAGGTAATCGGGAAACGCCGCCAGGATACGGGCGGCGAGGGAAATATCACTGGTCTCGAAGGTGATGCCCGCCGGGGCGGTGAAGGTCTGCAGGATCGGTAGCAGGGAGCGGGTCGCCAGGGCCGGCGCTTCGTCGGTCAGTGTGTAGACAATCTTCGGATTTTCGGTTGTCATTTTCGTCCTCTGGATAATGGATGAATTCAGGACGGTCACCATCTGGCCAAGCGTCTTGTGAACCCCTGACCGCAACAATGACTGAATAGGGTCTTTTGATGAGTCACATAAGATAGCATTTTTTTTTGACATTGGGTTACGATCTTAGTCTTAACCCAATCCATTACCGCAACGTTACCCTCTGATGGGGCCAGTCAAAACAGCCAGTTACACCATCGAAAGCCCTGCCTGGCATTCCCTCCCGACCTGTGCTTTAGTAATTCACAAACGCTCTGACACCCCCTGCCGGGAGAAACTGCATGATTCATGGACGGACTGCACCTGTCGCCGCATTTCTGGCCCTTGTCACCCTCACGGGCTGTGCCGGTCGCGATGCCACGCTCTCCCGGGGAGTTGATGACCCTTGCGCCACCGTACAGGGGCTGATCGCCGACTACCCTGGGGGGTTCCCGGCCTATCGCGGCAAGGCCAACAACACCCGCAACATCACCACCTACCGGGCGAAGGAAGACCTGGTGGCCGGCCACTGCGAGATCTGGCGGTGGGGCAATGGCGATAGCGCCTATAGCTGCTCGGCGACCGCCCCCTCCATCGATATTGCCAGGGATCGCTACCTCAAGTCGGTGAACTACCTGATGCAATGCCTGGGGCCGGACTGGAGCACCGTTGAAATGAGCCGAAACCGGGATGGCGAGACCGACGGCCAACTCACCCGGTTCACCTCCGACGAGCATCCGGACCTGTCCGTGTCGGCCCATCTGATCGATGAGAAACGGGGCCCGAAGCGCCGCTACACCAACTACCTGTACCTGGGCAGTCGGTCCCAGGCTCCAGCGGTTCAGGACTGAGCATCAATGCCTGACAGGGGCCGAAACCAGGGAACGGCTATGATGGGCTCCACCCATGACAGTTGGCAGGCTTCCGGCTCAGCCCTCCCCGTCCAGCAGGCCGGCAGTGCGGCATTGCTCGCGGATATGGTCCAGGGCCTGGGGGTTGGCCAGGGCGTCCCGGTTGTCCGCCCTGGTTGAACCATTGATCAGCCGGGCCACCGCCAGCTCCACCTTCTTGCCGCTGCGGGTATAGGGGATGTCGTCCACGGCAATGATGTGCTTCGGCACATGGCGCGGGCTGGCCCCTTCACGGATACGGCGGCGTAGCTGCTGCGCCAGGTCGTCGGTGAGGGTCTGGCCCGCTGCCGGTACCACCAGCAGTACCACTTCCACATCGCCGTCGATCTGGCGTCCCACCACCAGGCTGTCCGCCACCTCGGCGATGGTCTCCACCTGCCGGTAGATTTCCGCAGTACCGATGCGCACGCCGCCCGGGTTCAGGGTGGCGTCGGAGCGGCCATAGATAATCGCACCACCGTGCTCGGTGAACTCGATGAAATCGCCGTGGGCCCAGACGCCGGGGAAGGTGGCGAAGTAGGCATCGTGGTAACGCTCACCATCCGGGTCGTTCCAGAATCGCACCGGCATGGACGGCAGTGGCTGGCGGCAGACCAGCTCACCACGACCCTCGCTGACCGGTTGACCATCATCACCATAGGCCACCGCATCCACCCCCAGGAAGCGGCACTGGATCTCGCCCCGGCGTACCGGCAACAATGGTGTCGCCCCCACAAAGCAGCCGCAGATATCCGTGCCGCCGGCAATGGAGCCCAGCAACACATTGGGTGCGCCATCGCCATACACCCAGTCATAGTCTTCCGGCAGCAACGGTGAGCCGGTGGAGAACACCACCCGCAGGTGGCTCTGGTCCAGGTTCCGGGCCGGGGCCAGTTCCGCCTTGCGGCAGCCAGCGATAAAGCGGGCGCTGGTGCCGAAATGGGTGACCCGTTCCCGGGCCACGGTGTCCCACAGCATGTTCAGGTCCGGGTAGCCGGGTGAGCCGTCCACGGTGACCACGGCGGCGCCGGTTATCAGCGCGGACACCTGCCAGTTCCACATCATCCAGCCGCAGGTGGTGAAGTACAGGAAGCGGTCGTCCGGCCCCACGTCGCCGTGGAGCATCAGCTCCTTGGCGTGGTTCACCACCAGCCCGGCACTGCCGTGCACGATGCACTTGGGCTTGCCGGTGGTGCCGGAGGAATACAGGATATAAACCGGGTGATCCGGCGGCAGCGGCGTGAAGGACGGTGCCTGGCCCACCCCGGCGGCCAGCGCCTCCTCCCAGGTGGTGACCCCACCACCGGCAATGGGCGCCTCGTCCGGCAGTTGCGCAATGCTCACCACGCACTTCAGCGAAGGCAGTTGTGCCACCAGGTCACGGAAGGCCTCCTGGCGCGGGAATACCTTGCCGCCGTAGCCATAGCCGTTCACGGCCACCAGCGCCGTGGGCTCGATCTGGCCGAAGCGGTCGTTGATGGCCCCCACCCCGAAGTCCGGGGAGGCGGAACTCCAGATGGCCCCCATGCTGGTGGTGGCCAGCATGGCGACAATGGCCTCGTAGCCGTTGGTGACAATACCGGCCACCCGGTCCCCCTGGGTAATCCCCTGGCTGCGCAGGAAGGCCTCGAACGCGCCAACATCCGCCTTCAGCTGGCCATAGCTGCGCCTCAGTACCAGGCGGGTCTCGCAATAGGCCACCACCGCCTCACGATCGGCATGGTCGCCCTCCGCCAGCCGCAACAGGTTGGCGGCGAAATTGAGCCTCATTCCGGGGAACCACTCCGCCCCCGGCATCCCACGGCTGCCCAGTACCCGTTCGGCCGGGGTGTCGCAGACCAGGCCGCAATAGTTCCAGACCTTCTGCCAGAAGGTCTCCAGCTCGTCGACGGACCATTGGTGCAGGGCATGATAGTCGGCAAACGGCCCCAGGCCCTGGTCTTCCAGCCAGGTCCGGAAGCGCCCCATGCGGGAGGTTTCCAGGGTTTCGTCAGACGGTGTCCAGACCACCATGGACTCGTGCTTGTCACTCATTCAGGACTCCTTTACTGCATGTGCCAGCCATGGCTGACCACAATGGACTGACCGGTCAGCGCGGCAGAGGGGAAAGCGGCCAGGTGGACGGCCAGCTCCGCCACATCCTCGACGGTGGTGAACTCGCCATCCACGGTGTTCTTCAGCATGACGTTGCGGATCACTTCCTCTTCGGAAATCCCCAGCTCCTTCGCCTGCTCGGGAATCTGCTTTTCCACCAGCGGAGTGCGCACGAAGCCCGGGCAGATGATGTTACTGCGCACACCATGCTCGGCCCCTTCCTTCGCCACCGCCCGGCAAAGGCCCAGCAGGCCGTGCTTGGCCGCCACGTAGGGGGATTTCAGGGGCGAGGCTTCCACCGAGTGCACCGAGCCCATGTACAGCATGGTACCGCCCTGGCCGTCGTACATCTGCCTCAGGGCCGCCCGGGTGACCAGGAAGGCGCCGTTAAGATGGACGTCCACCACCTTGCGCCAATCGCCATAGGCCAGTTTGTGGACCGGGTCGATGTGCTGCACCCCGGCGTTGGCCAGGGCGATGTCCACACCGCCCCACTGGTCGGCCAGTTGGCGGAAGCCGTCATCCACGGCCTGTTCGTCAGTGACATCCATGGCCAACGCCATGGCCTGGCCGCCGGCCGCGCGGATCGCTTCGGCAGCTTCGCTGGCGCTCTCGTGGTTCAGGTCGGCGATGGCGACCCGGGCGCCCTCCCGGGCGTACTGCTCGGCGACGGCCCGGCCGATGCCACGGGCGGCGCCCGTAATCAGGGCGGTTCTCTGTTTCAGCCTCATGACGGATACTCCTTGTTGATCCAGTTCATTATTGTTGTTCATTGACCACCATACACTTCATTGGGCAACCAGGTGGCCAGGGGTTCGAAGGCAAACACCAGCCCCAGCCCCAGCAACTGCAGCAGGATGAAGGGCAGCACCCCCAGGTAGATATCCCGCGTGGTGATGCCGGGTGGACAGACCCCCTTAATATAGAACAGAGAGAAACCCACCGGGGGTGTCAGGAACGACGTCTGCAGGCAGATGGCGAACAACACCGCGAACCACACCGGCTCCACCCCCAGGGAAAACAGCACCGGGGCCACCAGGGGCAGGATAATCAGGGTGATCTCCACCCAGTCCAGGAAAAAGCCCAGCAGGAAGGTAATCAGCAGCACCGTCAGCAGGACACCCGTGGTGCCGAAGGGCAGGCCAGTGATGGCGTCGCGGATCACATCATCACCGCCCAGCCCCCGCAACACCGCCGCAAACACCGTGGCACCGATAAAGATGCCGAAGATGAACGCGGTAGTACGACTGGTCTGATACAGCGCCTCCCGCAGTACGGTCGTGTCCAGCCGACGGCTGACAAAGGCCATCAGCATGGCTCCGGCGGCCCCCACTGCCGACGCTTCCGTGGTGGTGGCAATACCGAAAAAGATCGACCCCAGTACCGCCAGAATCAGCGCCATGGGCGGCACCACCGACAGGAACACATCCAGCAGGACCCTCAGATCCAGTTTCTGGTGGTGCTTCGGCGCCGGCGCCAGGTCCCGTTTCAGCCAGGCGGCAATACCGATATAGAGGATGTACATCACCCCCAGCATGAGGCCAGGGATCAGCGCGCCCATGAACAGTTTGCCCACCGACGCATCGGAGGTTCCCAGCCGGTCCGACATCAGTACCAGCATAATGCTCGGCGGCACCAGAATACCCAGGGTACCCACGGAACAGGCGGTGCCCACCGCCAGGGACTTGTTGTAGTGGGCCTGCATCATTGGTCCCAGGGACAACATGCCCAGCAGCACCACCGAGGCTCCAACAATGCCGGTGGACGCCGCCAGCAGGATGCCGACGATCACCACGGTGATGGCATAGCCACCCCGCAGCGGCCCCAGCACCCGCACCAGGCTGTGCATCAGTTTTTCGGCGATGCCGGAACGGTCCAGCATGATGCCCATGAAGATGAACAGCGGCAGGGCCACCATCAATTCATTGGCCACGATGCCGTAGATACGGGCATCCAGCACACCGATGGTGCCGGACCAGGTAAACCACAGGTCCGCGTCGAAGTATTCAACCAGTACATGACCAACGACCGCGAACACCAGGCCAATGCCGGCCAGTGACCAGGCCACCGGGAAGCCCAGCAGCAACAGTGCCATGAAACTGGCGAACATGGCGATAACGAGCAGCGTTTCCAGTCCCATCAGTGGTCCTCCTCCCGGTCATGGGGAGCGGCCCGGGGAAAGCCGGCCAGCAGGGTGGTGCAGCGGGTCAGCCGGGAGAACAGGGCCAGGGCCACCAACGCCAGTCCCAGGGGCAGGAAGCCCTTGAAGATAAACCGGTACGGCAGACCGCTGGGGGCCTGGGAGCGCTCCTCCAGCACAAAGGCCTTCCAGGCGTAGGGCACCAGGGCATCCATCATCAGGTACAGGATCGGCAGCGCCAGCAGGGCGATGCCCAGGGCCTCGATCAGCGCGCGGGTCCTCAGGGAGAACTTCTCCCGCAGCACGTCCACCCGCACGTGGTCATCCTTCACCACCGCATAGGCCAGGGTCATCATCATGGCAATGCCGAACAGGTGCCAGGACAGCTCCTCCAGGGCGATGGAGCCCCTGGACAGCACGAACCGGCTGAATACGTTGACCAGCACCACCACCAGCATCACCAGCCACAGCCAGGACAGGCCCCGGCCAATGGCGCTGATCAGCCTGTCCAGGCCCAGGGAGAGCCGGTTGTGGGGCAGGCCATTAGGGTGGGCAGCGGGGCTGGCCGGAGCACTGAAAGTCGCAGGTTCCGTCACATCAACCTCGGGTATGTTCTGGTTTCAGGGGAAAAGCGGGCAGGCGCGGAATGCGCCCGCCCGTCGCTGGCTACGGGATCAGTCGTACTGGTAGAAATCCCGGGGCAGGTAGCCCTTGCTGTGCCAGATGGAGTGATGCTCCATGAACTCACGCTGGCTGGTGAGCACCCGCCTGAACATCTCGTCCTCGGCGGCGATGTCATCCAGCACCTTGTTGGTGGCGTCCTGGAGTTCCCGCAGTACCGGCTCCGGCAGGGTCTGGGCGGTCACGCCCTCTTCCTGGTAGTCCCGCAGGGCGGTGGGCTGGGCGAATTCACTCTCGGCGAAGCCCTTGAGGGTGGCAGCCTCGCAGCCCATTTCCACCAGGGCGCGGGTCTGTGGTTCAAGGCTTTCCCAGACATCCTTGTTGACCAGCAGGTGGGAGGTGGTCAGGGTCTGGTGCCAGCCCGGCATGATGTAGTTCTTGATGATCTGGTCCAGTCCCAGCATCTTGTCGATGGCCGGTTGCGAGAACTCGGTGGCATCGATGGTCTGGCGTTCCAGGGCCTGGTAGATCTCACCACCGGGCACCATGGTCACCGAGGCGCCCAGCTCTTCGAGCACCTTGCCGCCGATGCCGGCGAAGCGGATGCGCAGACCGTCATAATCCTCCAGTGATTCGATGGGTTCGGCAAACCAGCCGGCACCCTCGGGCCCGATGATGCTGCACAGCATGGGGTGGATGTTGCGCTCGGCGTAGATTTCCTCCAGCAGTTCGCGGCCTTCGCCCTCGTAGTACCAGGCCAGGTAGGCCGGGGGCTCCATGTTGAACGGCGCACCGGAATACAGTGGCAGGGCGGGGATGGTGCCCTGGTCATAACCGACCCAGGTATAGCCGGCGGGGTACTTGCCCTCGCTGACGGCATCCATGATCTCGAAGGGGGGCACCAGTTCGCCCGGCTCGTAATAGCGGAACTGGATGTCGCCGCCGGAGATGTCATTGAGGTTCTCGGACAGATGCTTGACCGGTGTGGTCAGCCCCACCAGGTGGGAGGGAAATGCCAGCGGTACCTGCCAGCGGACCTTCTCGGCGGCGGCGGGGGTGGCGGACAGGGCCAGGGTGCTGGCGGCAGCCACACCCAGAGCCAGACGGGAAACGGAGGTCTTGATCGACATATCGGGTTCCTTGTTGTTTTTGTCGCACTCACGACAGGACTGTCTGTTGCAGCCAGAACAACCGGAACCGGACCGTCATCATCATGGACACGGAAAGCCAGCGTTATTGGTGGTTGTTCTGGCTGGCATCCTGGTGAGCAGGAACCGTGCCGTTTATATTTTTACCTTTAATATCATTATTTTATAAGTTCACCCGACAACCGGACACATTGCAGTGTCCTGAAATCAGGACATGTTGCGCGCGAACGGTGATGGCCATGTCCTGAATAAAGGACACCTGTCCTGAAATCAGGACAGTCGGGACAGTTTCTGGTAGAACACCGAACGGGAAATGCCCAACAGCCGGGCCGCCTGGCTCCGGTTGCCCCGGCAGGCCGCCAGGGCTGATTCGATGGCCTCGCGTTCAGCCGAAGCCACGGCCTCCGCCAGGGTCCGTGTACCGGCCAGGGCGTTGTGGCCAGTCCGGCTCCCTGCATCCGTATCGTTGGTTGGTAACGGCTCGAGAGCGGGCAGAACCTGGGCCAATGCCTGCCGGTCCAGGATCTCCGCTCCGTCGTCCAGGGTCAGGGCACGCTCCAGCACATTGCGAAGTTCCCGGATATTACCCGGCCAGTGATGCCTGGCCAGCAGGGCCAGGGCGTCATCCGTGATCTCCGCGCCGAGGCCCGGTCCGTCCGTAAGGTCCGCCAGCAGACTTTCACATAGGATACCAAGGTCCGCCAGCCGCTCCCGTAGCGGTGGCACCCGGATTTCCAGCACATTGAGCCGGTAGTAGAGGTCGGACCGGAAGCTACCCTCGGCCACCATCGCCTCCAGGTCACGGCTGGTGGCGGCAACGAGGCGCACATCCACCGGCACCACCCTGCTGGAGCCCACCGGTTCCACCTCACCCTCCTGCAGGGCCCGCAGCAGCTTGGCCTGGAGCGACAGGGGCATGTCCCCCACCTCATCGAGGAACAGGGTGCCACCACTGGCCAACTGGAAACGACCGGTACGGTTCCGGTCGGCACCGGTAAAGGCACCGGCGGCGACCCCGAAGAACTCCGCCTCCAGCAGGTTTTCGGGTATGGCCGCCAGGTTCACCGCCACGAACGGCTGCTCCGCCCGCCCGGACCCGGCATGAATCGACTGCGCCAGTACCTCCTTGCCGGTGCCGGTTTCCCCCAGCAACAGCACGGGCACGTCCCGGCCGGCGGCCAGCCTGGCCTTGCGCTTGACATCCAGGGCCTGCGGGCTGGCGCCGGTAAAGTCCGACAGGCTGTAGCGGGTGCCACGGGCCGTCCTTGCCAGCGCCTTGCGGGCAGCCTGCAGGTCCTGGTGCAGGCGCCGGTAGCGGGCCACCAGCGGCGTCAGGGGCTGCAGGTCGTCGTACAGAATACAGGCAATGGCACCGACAACCTCGTCATCGTCGTTGAAGTACGGCAGACGGGTGACCACCAGTTGCTGGCCCTGATGCTCCATGATGTCCAGCAGCAAAGGGTCGCCACTGGCTACCACCTCCGGCATGCGGGTGTGGGGGATCACCCGTTGCACCGGCTGGCCGAGCACGTCCTGCGCCCTTACCCCCAGCAACCGACAATAGCTGTCGTTGATCCAGGTGATTTTCGCATCCCGGTTCACCGCGATGGCACCGGCACTGGCCTTCTCGAACATGGCGATCAGCGCATCGATCATGTCCCGGGTCAGGCCACGGATTCCGCTGGGCTGGTAGGATTGCGACATGGCATTACCTGGCTTTGGATCTGGTCTGGACGTTGAGCCGGCTCCGTGGCGGCGACGTATGATATGACACACCCATTTTCGAGACGCCCCCATGACGCTGGCACGCTGGCTGTCGGCACTGGCACTGCTGGTGCTTGGCGGATGCACCACCCATATCAACCCACCGGACGATCTGGTGGAACCCAAGCATACCGGGTTTGAGGAACGGCTCAACATCCGCTACTCGCCGGAGGGCTGGCCCGAGGCACTGCACGCCGACTTCTACGTGGCGGAGCGGACCACACCGGGGCCGGCGGTACTGGTGGTCCATGGTGGCGGCTGGCAGGGTCGTTCACGGGCCGACATGACCGACACGGCCCGTGAACTGGCCCGCCATGGCCTGACCGCCATGAATATCGACTACCGGTTTGCCCCGGACCATCAGTACCCGGCGCAGTTGAGGGACCTGCAACAGGCCCTGGACTGGCTGCGGCGACACCACCATCAAATGAACGTGGACCCCGAGCGCATTGCCGGTTTCGGTTATTCCTCCGGGGCTCACCTGATAAGCCTGCTGGCCACCGTCAACAGTAGCGACCATCCCGACCGGGCTCCCTGGAATCCGGACCAGCAGGGACTGCTCGCGGTGGTGGCGGGTGGCCTGCCCGCCGATCTGCGAAACTTCGATTCCGGACGCTTGCTCAGGCAATTCCTCGGCGACACCCGGGAGGCCATGCCGGAACGCTATGAGAGGGCGTCACCGGCTGCCTGGGTGACGGCGGATACACCGCCCCACTTCCTGTTCCACGGCACCTGGGACGATCTGGTGCCGGTCTCCCAGGCCCGCGACTTCCATCGGCGCCTGGAGGCGGCGGATGTAACCAGCCAGCTGGTGCTGATGCACGGCCAGGGCCACGTCACCACTTTCCTGTTCCGGGGGGCCGTCATGGATGAGGCTCTGGTGTTTCTGAAAGCCCACACCCGATAACCCGGGTCACCCCAGCCGGAGGAAGGGGGCCAGGGATATCCCGAGGATAAACACCAGTGCCACCAGCGCCGCAATAACCGTGACCGGCTTGCGCAGGAACTGGTGCCAGATACCGTCGCCACGCCCCTGCCGCAAGGCCTCTTCCCAGGCCTCCCGCTGGCTGCGCTGGCGTCGGGCCTGGTAGTCCTCCAGCAGGGTCCTGGCCCGTTCCGCCTCGATCTCGTCATGGGCCCAGAAACCGCCCATGCTGATACCCCAGAACGACGGCGGCGTCTCGTAGTAGTTGATCCGATGCTCGTCGAACAGGGCGCGGATCTCATCCGCCTCGTCGTCGGGCACATGGCGCAGATTCATCAAATGGTGGGGCATCGGTTACACTCTCGGGGCCGTCTGGCTTTTGTACGTCATTGCTACAAGGATACTCCATGCCCGGCCACCTTGAGACCCTGCTGGCCTTCGATCACCAGTATCAGCGCGACCAGCGGCAGTCGCCGGCCTTCCTGCACCGGCGGGACCGCCGCTACGCCCTGGATCGGGGCGAGGGCCAGAAGCCGGACATCCATCACTGGCTGGGCCAGCTCGAAGCCCTGAACGGCGCAACATCCGCAGGCTTCCCGGAACTGAGGTTCTGGCGACAGTTCGCCACGGCCTTCATCAGCGCCGGGGCACTGCTCGGGATCATCACCATGTCCGGGCTGCTGTTTTACGACGGTGGCCAGCAGATCAATATCACCGTGATCCTCGGCGTCATCCTGCTGCAACTGGTGCTGGCCCTGTTCACCGCCTGCCAGGGGCTGGCCGGCTGGCAACCCTGGGCCCCCCTGGTCCACAGCCTGCAGCACCGTCTGGAGAAGCGTCAGCCATCATCCGCCCTGTGGCCCCTGTTCAGCCCGATGATGGCACGGACCGCCCAGGCCGCCGGCCTCGCCTTCGGCGTCACCGGACTGCTGACCCTGCTGGTTTCCGTGGTGGTGCAGGATCTGGCTTTCGGCTGGAGCACCACCCTGGAAACATCAGCCGAGGGCTGGTATCGCATTGTCTCCTGGGTGGCGGCCCCCTGGTCCGGCTGGCTGCCGGTGGCGACTCCCACACCGGACCTGGTGGCGGATACCCGTTTCTTCCGCCTGGAGGGCACCGGCACGGACATCGCCGGCATCCGCTGGGGTGCCTGGTGGCCCTTTGTCGCCATGGCCTGGCTGACCTGGACCATCCTTCCCCGCCTGTTGCTGCTGGTGGTGGCCACCCTGGATCTTCGTCGCAAGGGGCTGCGGGCGCTTTGCGACCACCCCGGCTATAAGGCGCTGCTCTGGCGCATGGAAACCCCGGCGGTGGAAACCGGCAGCGACGCCACCGACAGTGGCCAGCTTCCCGTCGATGTCACCTCGAACACCGTTGCCATTCCCGAGACGCCGCTGGTGGTCTGCTGGGCCGGCGCCTCGCCGGAGGACATCCTGACAAAGCCGCCTTCGCAGCCCCTGCGGGCGGGGGGCAACCAGAGTCTTCAGGCCGACCGGGACACGCTGTCGGCCCTGGCCGGGCAGCGATCCCCGGAGGACCGGCAATTACTGGTGGTGACCCGTAGCTGGGAGCCTCCCACCGCCGAACTGGAGGACTTTCTGGAGGAGGCAGCGGAACGGTTCCCGGACCTCACCCTGATCCTGCTGCCGGTGGCCAGCGCCCCGGCACAGCCACCGGCGGAACAGGCCCTGGCCCAGTGGCTACGCTTTGCCGACCGGGTCGGGCGCGGCGTTCACGTGGCAGCCGTCGATACGGCGGAGGCACTCCATGAAACGGACTGATCAGGCGCCGCTCTTCGCCGTGGTTGGCCATCCCAACCGGGGCAAATCCAGTGTGGTGGCCACCCTGTCCCAGAACGACCGCATCGCCATCGCCCTGGAACCGGGCACCACCCGGGAGAGCCACACCTATCCCCTGACCGTGGACAACCACACCCTGTACACCCTGGTGGACACCCCCGGGTTCCAGCGCCCACGGCGGGTGCTGGAATGGCTGGAGGCCCACAGCCTGTCCGCCTCCGATCGGCCGGACACGGTGGCGGCCTTCGTACACCAGCACCGGGAGAATCCGAAGTTCCGGGACGAGTGCGAGCTTCTGACGCCGATAATCGAGGGCGCCGGCATCATCTACGTGGTGGACGGCTCAGTGCCCTATACCGCCGAGCAGGAGGCGGAAATGACCATCCTGCGCTGGACCGGGCAGCCCAGCCTGGCCCTGATCAACCGTATCGGCACCGACGACCACACCGAAAGCTGGCACAAGGCGCTGGGGCAGTTCTTCCAGGTTGTGCGCAGTTTCGACGCCGTTCGCGCCTCGTTCGAGAAACATCTTAGCCTTTTAAAGGCCTTTGGCCAGCTCCGCCCGGAATGGGAGCAGCCCCTGGAGCAGGCCACCCACTATCTGACTCGCCAGCGGGAAGACCGGCAATGGCAGTCGGCCCGGCTGATTGCCGCCGCGCTCGCCGACATGATGCGCCACCAGGAGTCCCGCACCTTGCCCCGAAACCTGCCAATACCCGGCAGCGACAGCCGCGAGGCTCTGGAAGCCCGACTGCGGGACCGCTGGTACCAGCACCAGCGGGAGCGGGAGGAGCGCCTGCGGCGGGATATCGAGACCCTGTACCAGCACCACCAGATCGCCCGCCAGGAGGCGGAACTCAGCTGGCACCAGGACCATGACCTGTTCAGCGAAAGCACCCGCCAGGCCTGGGCCGTGAGCAAGCGCTACCTGGCCACCGCCGGCTTCGGTGCCGGAGCGGTGGGCGGCGCCAGCATCGACGCCCTGACCCTGGGGCACTCACTCGGGGCGGGTGCCCTGATCGGTGGCCTGATCGGCGCCGCCGGCAGTTACTTCTACGGCGACCGGCTGGCGGTGCAGGCGTTACGGCTGGGGCCACTGAAGGGGAGCGGCGAGCTGCAGACCGCCACCTTCGGCCCCGTGCAGGACCTGCAATTCGGCTATATTGTTCTGGGAAGGGCGGTGGATCACTGGTGGCACATC
Organism: Marinobacter sp. OP 3.4; assembly: GCF_036224885.1. Taxonomy (NCBI): domain Bacteria; kingdom Pseudomonadati; phylum Pseudomonadota; class Gammaproteobacteria; order Pseudomonadales; family Marinobacteraceae; genus Marinobacter; species Marinobacter sp. OP 3.4. The sequence goes on along the minus strand of NZ_JAVVLT010000021.1, from coordinate 35,435 downwards.
AGCGAGAGGAACCATGCCGGTCGGGATCCGCTGGAGCTGCCCCCCTCCGACAGCCACTGGCTGGAACAACTGGACAGCCCCCAGCGCAAGGCGATCCAGCAGGCCCTCGGCAAGCTGCGCAAGGGCCGGCAACTGGCCCCTGACGAACAGCAGGGCCTGGAAGCCGCCATCCACTCTGCACTGGTGGGTTACCGGAAATGGCGGGCCGATCACGGTGCCAGCAGGGATTCGATGGACCCCGGAAAGACCGGCTGGCCTCGTTAAGGGGCGGCCAAACGGTTATAATGCAGGGCTTGTCACATTCAGTAGCCTCTGAACGATACCGGGATGATCCCTGGCTTTCAGAACGGCTTTACCCAACCAGAACGAGGTACGCCCATGAAAATCGTACGAGTGCAGGACATCATCGGTACCGAACGTGAAGTCAGCGACAAGCAGTGGACCAGTCGCCGTCTGCTGCTGAAAAAGGACGGCATGGGTTTCTCGTTTCACGAGACCATCATCAAGGCCGGCTCCGAGCACACCTTCTGGTACAAGCACCACCTGGAAGCCGTCTACTGCGTGGCCGGCAACGGGCGTATCAAGGACCTGGCCACCGGTGAAGTCCACGAAATCACCGATGGCACCCTGTATTCCCTCGACAACCATGACCGCCACACCCTGTATGGTGGCACCGAGGACATGCGCCTGATCTGTGCCTTCAACCCGCCGGTCACCGGCCGTGAAATCCACGACGAGGACGGTGCCTACCTGCCGGACACCAGCGACAACTGATTGACCGTGGTGGACGCCAAAACCACCATCGCGCCGCCACCGCCAGCCTCCCTGCTGCCGGTGGCGGTGTTGCTTTGGCTGGCCGGTGTCTACCTGCGCATTCCCATCCTGGTGGCGCCACCGCTGGCGCCATTCATCAGCGATGACCTGGGCCTCAACCAGGCACTGACCGGTGCCCTCACCACCCTGCCCATCCTGATGCTGGCCATTGGCGCCATGCCCGGCTCCCTGGCGATTTCCCGACTCGGTCCCCGCAATACCCTGGCACTGGCCATCACCATCATGGCCCTGGGGTCCGCCGCCCGGGGGCTGGTTCCCGACGCCGTCACCCTGATGGTCGCCAGCGTCGTCATGGGTCTCGGCATCGCCATGATGCAACCCGCGCTGCCGGCCCTGTTGCCACGATGGCTGGAGCCCCACCACATCGCCATCGGCTCCGCCATCTACATGAACGGCATGCTAATGGGGGAATTCATCGGCGCCGGCGTCACCTTGCCGGTGCTGATGCCACTGCTGGACAACAACTGGCAGGCCACCCTGCTGGCGTGGTCACTGCCCGCCCTGCTGGTCGCCGGGGCCCTGTTCATCCCCAGGCGGGACCTCAGCCGTCCCACCGGACCACCGGCCTGGCTACCGGACTGGCACAACCCACTGACCCTGAAACTGGGCCTGCTGCTGGGCCTGTCCGCGTCCATGTTCTTTGGCCTGAACGCCTACATGGGCAACCTGCTGGAGCAGCAGGGCCATTTCGAAAAACTGTCCGAAGCCCTGTTCTGGTACAACATCGCCCAGGTCTTCGCCTCCCTGATGATGCTTAAAATGGCCCGGCAATGGGTCGGCCGCCGCAACCTGATCATCTGGATGGCGGCCCTGAGCATCCTCGGCACCGCCGGCACCATCGTCACCGAAGGCTGGTGGTCCATCGCCTTCGCCACCTTCATGAGCTTTGTCGCCGGCATACTGCTGATCCTGCTGATCGCCCTGCCACCACTCGTGGTCCGCTCCGAAGACACCGGTCGCCTATCCGCCGGTACCTTCCTGGTGGGCTACACGGTCGCATTCTCGGTACCCATGCTGGGCGGCGTCCTCGCGGACTGGACCGGCGACATCCGCCACGCCCTGATGATCATGGTCGGCTACAGCCTGCTGGTGCTCCCACTGGCGTTCACCCTCGACCTGACAAACAAAAAGGGCCAGCCCGAAGGCTGACCCAGAAGTGGCCCCACACTCACAGCCTGAAGGCCGTGGAGCGGGGGGTGGATTCTGCAGGGAACCCTTGTCTGAGCGAAGCGAGTTTTGGGTTTCCGGAAGAACCCGCCCCCCGCTTCGCGGCCCACCCCCAATCTTAGAGGTAGAAGTCTCTCAACGGAGGAAACCCGTTAAATTCAATAGCGCTGTAAGTGGTCGTATAGGCCCCGGTAGACAGCCAGTACATCCGATCCCCGATCGCCAGATTCAGAGGCAACGGATACTTGTGGTGCTCATACATGATATCGGCACTGTCACAGGTCGGCCCGGCAATCACACAATCCTCGCCCTCACCGGACTTCTCCGTCCAGATCGGAAACTTGATCGCCTCATCCAGCGTCTCGATCAGACCACTGAACTTGCCCACATCCGTGTACACCCAGCGGTGCAACGCCGTGCGGGACTTGCGGGAAATCAGCACCACCTCGCTCACCAGCACACCGGCATTGGAAATCAGTGAACGACCCGGCTCGATGATAATCTCCGGCAGGTCGTCACCGAAATCCTCCCTCAGGAAGCGATGGATCTCCTCCGCGTACACTCCCAGCTCATTGGTGCGGGTGATGTAGTTGGCCGGAAAACCACCGCCCATATTGATCATCTTCAGCTCGATGCCATCCTCTTCCTTAAGACGCTCGAAGATGACCTTCACCTTGTTCAGGGCCGCATCCCAGGCGCCGATCTCCCGCTGCTGGGAACCCACGTGGAATGATACGCCATAGGGCACCAGCCCCAGGTCACGGGCCAGGATCAGCAGGTCCATGGCCATGTCGGTCTGACAGCCGAACTTGCGGGACAGGGGCCAGTCGGCGGTCAGCGTGCCCTCGGTCAGGATACGCACATACACCTTCGAGCCAGGGGCCGCCTTGGCAATATTGCGCAGGTCCGCCTCGGAATCCGTGGCGAACAGGCGCACACCACGCTCGTAGAACGTGCGGATGTCCTTCGCCTTCTTGATGGTATTGCCATAGCTTACCCGATCACCGGTCACACCCAGGGCCATCACCTTGTCCAGCTCATACACCGACGCAATATCAAAACTGGCGCCCTTGTCCCGTAGCATGGTCAGGATCTGCGGAGCCGGGTTGGCCTTCACCGCGTAGTAGACCTTGGCGTACGGAAAGCCTTCCACCAGCTCGTTGTACTGGCGGTCGATCACCTTGGTGTCGATCACCACGAACGGCGTTTCCTGGGTATCCGCAAAGTCCTTGATGCGTTTGAAGGTCTCAGGGTCGTAGTAGTCGGCAATGTTGGCGTTGGTGACATCGGTCATGGGTGGTGTGTCCCTCCACAGGGTAATCGCCCATAAAAAAAGGGCACCACAGCAACGCTGCAGTACCCGTCATATGGCGCGATCATCGGGCTTTTTTCATGGGTCAGATATGAGCAGAAATACCCATGGGGCAAGGCCTTATGAAACCGCTGGAATAGATTTGTAAGGGATTGAAACAGGAAGGTGCCGAAGGCTATTCAATGCACCGTCCAGACTGCTAATGTGATCACGAATTAAACAGCCGGAGTGTAAAGATGTCTGAAGTCGCTTCCATGGCAGCCGCCAGCACCCAGATGAGCCAGCAACGGGTGAGTGAACAGGCACAGATCCAGGTCATGAAAAAGTCCATGGACATGCAGCAACAGGGCGCCATGCAGTTGCTGGAAGGCATCTCCGATACCGCCGTGCCCACCGCCGGTGCCAATCCGTCGGATCGCGTCGGGGCCAATATCGACGTGAAGGCCTGAGGGCCTTCACTGCGGTCTACTTCTTGAAGAACGTAAGAAAGGCACCGGCAACCAGCGCCGCAACGCCGCCGATTATGTACCACATGGTCTCGTCACTGAAACGGCCCGTCACCGTTTCCGCCAACTGTTCGCCCATGGACTGTGACGCCTGGTAACCAAAGAATAGCAGCAAGGCGCCTACCACCAGCAAAACAATACCCAGGATCTTCGGGGTGCCCATCTCTTCTCCTCATATCTCTTGTATCTGTCACCTAAGCTAGCCGGATTCGGTGGGAAAAACAAAGGATAAGAGCATCACAATCAGGGCGAGCCTACCCGTTCAGACCGCCACCGGCCATAGTGGGGCCGGACCATCCGGATCCTCCGGCGCCGTCCGGGTCCGCAGATAGCCCAGGATGGCATCCTTTAACGCCGTTCCCTGGGCCAGCCCCTGGTTGCCAAACAGCCGGTTGAATTCCAGCACGTAGGGGTAGCCTTCCACCAGGGCGATGTCGAAACCGGCATGGTCCACGCCCAGCGTCCGTGCCAGCCTCAGGGCAAGGTCCGTCGCCACTGCCGGCACCGCCGACGCATCGATTTTTCCGCCCCGTGCCACGTTGTTATAGAAGCCCTGATCCGACTGCGTTCGCCAGTAGGCGGTCAGCACCTGGTCACCCACCACAACCACGCGCACATCCCGGTCGATGGGCAGGTATTCCTGCACGTACAGCACCGGCGTCCGCTCGCAGTATCGTAACCAGTTCTGGCGGGATTCAATCAGCCAGACGCCTTCCCCCATGGAGGCCTTGGGCAGCTTGGCGACGAAGGGCGAGGGCATGGTCGCCCAGAGCCGATCCCGCTCCTCCGGTCCGTTGGCTTCGATCAGTGTCCAGGGGGTATGTTCCGGTGCCACGGCCTGGAAGGCCCGGGTCATCTCCACCTTGTCATGGCCGATGCGGTAGCTGGCTTCACTGGGGAAAACCCGGCACTTCAGGCCATGGACCAGGGCGTTTAACTGCCAGTATTCCGGGAACAGTACCCAGTCTGCTGCTTCCAGTTCGGCCTTATGACGCAGGAAGTGCTCGGGTTTGATGATGGTGGTATCCGGGAAGCCCAGGGTACGGAAGATATCGAAGGAAACCAGTTGCATTGGGTTGGGCGCTCAGGGGAAGAGTTGTGCATTTTATGGGCAGCCTGGGTTTTAGCAAGTGATTTGTTCTTTGGCTGAGAGCTGGGTTCGTAGATTGGTTGGTTTGGTGGCTGGCGGTGGGGTAAGGGGGGCGCTTTCTCCGCCGCAATTCACGGTCCGTCCCTGGACCGACCTTGCTTCGCGACATCCCTGTCGCTGCTGCGAAATCACCCCCCTTACCCCACCACCGACGGGCAGATTTGCTGAACTCACAACAAACCGGACAGAGGTATCTCCCCGTTATCGGATGACTATTGTCGTCATGGGAAAATCGGAGTTCGGGATACCTTTCTACAGGCTTTATTGTCTTTAGCGGCCAGCACATGGTTAAAAGCGCGGGGTTACTGGGAGGTCTTTTTAGAGCAGGGCCATGGATGGCCCGGAGCAAGGTCGGTCCAGGGATGGACCGTGAATTGCGGCGGCAAAAAGACCTCCCAGTGACCCCGTGCCTGCACCTGAATTCGCAATCTACATTAGTCAGAAACGGAAGAACGATAGCGGGCGGGACTAACCCCCTCCCACCGCCGAAATGCCCGGGCAAAGGCGGCCTCCTCGGAAAACCCAAGGCGCTCACTCACCTCCACCACCGATTGCCCGGCCCTCAACAGCTCCACGGCCAGCCGATGCAACTCCCGCTCCCGCAACACTTTGAACGACAAGCCCTCATCCGCCAGCAACCGGTTCAGGTGCCGACCGCTGACCGCCAGCTCCGAGGCCACCCGCTCCTTGCCCCAGTTGGGATGCTCCCGCACCAGACGACTCACCTGCCCACTCAGGCTCTGATGGCCCAGCGATTCCAGGGTATGGTCCGCCAGTTGCCGCAGATGATCCCGCAAGGCGCTGTTGGCCTGGATCAACGGCAGGTCGCCCTGGCCCCGGTGAAATTGCAGACAGTTGCGATCAGCGTCGAACACCACCGGCATGCCCAGCCGCTCCCGATAGGTCGCCCCATCACCCCGGGACGGGTGGGTCAGCAGCAGGGTCTCCGGCCTGAATGCCTCCCCAGTGGCCCAGCCCGCCAGACGCACCAGCGACGCCATCACCGCGTCCACCCGTTCCGCCACCCGGACCTGGTACTCGGGCCGATAGCAAAGGCTAATCCGATCAGCGTCCTCCGAGATCGAGAACTCGCCCCCATCACCCACCACCGGCGCATACTCCACCAGCGCCTCCAGCCCTTCCCGCAGGGTATCGCAGCTCACCAGCAGCATGCCGGCGCTGTCCAGGTGGCCCACCTGCAGCGCCAGGCCGATCTCCAGCCCGGCCAGCGGGTCATCGACCGCCCGGCAGTACTCATCCCAGAGCCGGTCCTGCACCGACAGCGGCACCCGCTGCCCCGGCACCACCTGACGAGTAATATCGTCGGACAGCGCAATGCCCTGACGCTGTGCCGCCTGCAGGATCGCCTGGGCATAGAGATGGGTAACCGTGGGTGACGTTCCGATCATGGCCTGAATTGTCGTGGTTTCTGTCCTGTCCGGTCAGGAAAACGGACGCGTTTACCCATAAGATACGGGATGACAACAACAAAATCAGGAAAACCAACATGTATGCAGTGATCGGCGCCGGCCCCATGGGCCTTGCCTGTGCCCGCAATCTCCAGAAGCAGGGCATTCCCTTTACCGGATTCGAACTCCATGGCGATGTGGGCGGCCTGTGGGATATCGACAACCCCCACAGCACCATGTACGAAACCGCGCACCTGATCTCGTCCAAGCGCATGACCGAGTTCGTGGAGTTTCCCATGAAGGACTCGGTGGCCCAGTATCCCAGCCACCACGAGCTACGCACCTACTTCCGGGACTTCGTCGACCATTTCGGCCTGCGTGAACACTACGAGTTCAATACCCGCGTGGTGAACGTGGAGCCAGACGGCGACCAGTGGCAGGTGACCACCGAGTGCGATGGCCAGCAACAGACCCGCACCTTCGAAGGGGTCATGATCGCCAACGGCACCCTGCATACTCCCAACAGGCCCGGACTGCCCGGCGAGTTCGACGGTGAACTGATGCATTCCGCGGACTACCGCTCCCCGGACGTGTTCAAGGACAAACGGGTGCTGATCATCGGCTGTGGCAACTCCGGTGCCGACATCGCCGTGGATGCGGTGCACCATGCCCGCTCGGTGGACATGAGCCTGCGCCGGGGTTACTACTTCCTGCCCAAATTCCTCAACGGCAAGCCCATCGACACCATCGGCGGCAAACTGAAAATGCCCCGGCCCATCAAACAGCGGATGGACGCGGCCCTGATCCGCCTGGTGATGGGCAAGCCCTCGGACTATGGCCTGCCGGACCCGGACTACCGCATGTACGAGTCCCACCCCGTGATCAACTCCCTGATCCTGCATCACCTGGGCCACGGGGATATCCACCCCCGGCGAAGCATCGACCGGGTGGAGGGCAAAACCGTCCACTACAGCGATGGCGAGAGCGGCGAGTACGACTTGATCCTGATGGCCACCGGCTACCTGCTGGATTACCCGTTCATCGACCGCAAACACCTCAACTGGCCGGAACACGAGGACGCGCCCCGGCTGTACCTGAACATGATGCATCCGGACCATGACAACCTGTTCCTGATGGGCATGATCGAGGCCACCGGCCTGGGTTGGGAGGGCCGCAACCAGCAGGCGCGGCTGGCCGCCTTGTACATCCGCGAGCGACAGAAGGGTGCCCGGGCCGCCAATGACCTGCAACGGAAAAAGAAGGAGCGGGTAGGCGAGCGGCTGGACGGGGGCTACAACTACATCAAGCTCGCCCGCATGGCCTACTATGTGAACAAGGACCAGTACCTGGAGACCCTGGCAGGCCATATCGCCGAACTCCAACCCGACCACAGCAAGGGGTAAATCCGTATGACGGTGCAGTTCGACCCCGCCAGCCTGGTCACCCTGAACGTGATCCTGGCCCTGATGATGTTCGGCGTGTCCCTCAACCTGAGACCCGCTGACTTCAAACGGGTCCTGACCATACCCCGGGCCCCCATCGCCGGGCTGCTTGCCCAGTTCCTGCTGCTACCGGCGGCCACATGCCTGTTCACCTGGGCCTTCCGGGTGGACCCGCAACTGGCCTTGGGCATGATCCTGGTGGCTTCCTGTCCCGGGGGCAGTTTCTCCAATATCATGACCTGGCTGGGCAAGGGCAGCGTGGCGGTATCGGTGAGCATGACCGCTGTCTCCAGCCTGGCCGCCACGGTGATGACGCCGCTGAACTTTGCACTCTATGGCTGGCTCAACCCCCACACCCGTGCCTACCTTCAGGAGATTGCCCTACAGCCGGAAAACATCCTCCTGCTGGTGCTATTGGTGCTGGCCCTGCCGCTGATACTGGGCATGGTCACCGGCCGGCGCTTCCCGACGCTGGCGGTGCGCAGCGAGAAACCCCTGCGATTCATCTCGCTGCTGATCTTCCTGGCATTCGTGGCCATCGCCTTCCTCAACAACGTGGACCTGTTCCTGACCCAGTTCCATACCTTCTTCTGGCTGGTGGTGGGCCACAACCTGCTGGCGCTGGCCCTGGGCTACGGCATGGCCCGGCTGATGAAACTGTCGGTACCGGACCAGCGGGCGGTCACCATGGAGGTGGGCATCCAGAACTCGGGACTGGGGCTGGTGATCCTGTTCACCTTCTTTCCAGAGGCCGGCGGCATGATGCTGATTACCGCCTTCTGGGGCGTGTGGCACCTGGTGTCCGGCCTCACCCTGTCACAGATCTGGGCCCATCGCCCGCTTCCCGATCCCGAACCCGTACAACCACAAAGCTGACATCATGACCACCGAAAAACGCATCCTGATCACCGGCGCCGCCGGCTACATCGGCCACCAGCTGGGCAACCGCCTGGCGAAGGACTGTTTCGTGATGGGCACCGACCTGCACTGGCGGGAAGGCCTGGACTTTCCCCTGGAAGTGCTGGATGTCCGCGATTCGAGACTGGTGCTGACCCTGGCGGAATACCGCATCACCCACGTCGTCCACCTGGCCTCAATCCTCCAGGCCTCACCGGACCGGCAGCGGGACTACGACATCGACGTCAATGGCACCCGCAATGTGCTGGAAGCCTGCGTGGCCGCCAAGGTCCAACACATCACCGTGACCAGTTCCGGCGCCGCCTATGGCTACCACCCGGACAACCCCGAGTGGATCGACGAGGACGACCCGCTGCGGGGCAACCCGGAATTCGCCTACTCGGACCACAAGCGCCAGGTGGAGGAACTACTGGCCCGGTACAGAGCCGAGCACCCGGAACTCCAGCAGCTTATCTTCCGGCCCGGCACGGTGCTGGGCATGGATACCCGCAACCAGATCACCAGCCTGTTCCTGGCGCCCCGGCTGCTGGCCATTCGCGGCAGTGACTCGCCGTTCGTGTTCATCTGGGACCAGGATGTTCTGGACGCCATGGAGCAGGGCATCCGCGAAGACCGCTCCGGCCGTTACAACATGGCCGGCGACGGCGCCCTGACCATTCGCGAGATCGCCCGCAAGCTGGACAAACCGTTGCTGGTCCTGCCGGCCAGTGTCGTCAAGGCCGGCCTGCAGGTGGCGAAATGGCTGGGCAAACCGGTGTCGCCGGCGCAGGTCAATTTCCTGCGCTACCGGCCGGTGCTCAGCAACCGCCGCCTGAAGGAGGAATTCGGTTACCGGCCCCGGAAGACCTCGGCGGAAACCTTCGACTTCTTCATCGGGCATGCCCAGCAGCGGGGTGACCTGTGACCGTTACCCTGATTACCGGCGCCGCCAGCGGCCTGGGCTGGGCCATGGCGCGATACTGGTACCAGGCCGGGCACTGCCTGGTGCTGGCGGATATCGATGCCGAGGCACTTCTCCGGCGGCGAGCGGAACTGGGCGACGACACCCGGGTGCATATCGTCACCGTCGACGTGACCCGGCGGGACGAACTCCAGCGCCTGGTGCACGAAACCGAGATCACCTTCGGCCGGCTGGACCTGCTGGTGAACAATGCCGGTATCACCCACCGGTCGCCCGCCACGGACACCAACCCGAAGGTGTTCCGCAAGGTCATGGCGGTGGACTGGCAGGGGCCGGTGGAGCTGACACAACTGGCCCTGCCCTTGCTTGAGCAGTCCCGGGGCGGCATCATCTGCATCGGCTCCATGGCCGGCTGGATGCCAGTGCCGGGGCGAGCCGGCTACTGCGCCGCCAAGGGGGCCCTGGCACAGTTCTTCGAGGTGCTGCGGCTGGAGCTGGAGCCCCGGGGGATTCATATACTGATGGTGTACCCCAGCTTCCTGGACACGCCCATCGAACACAACGCCCTGGGGGCGGATGGGAACAAGGCCAGCCATGCCCGTTCCACCATCGGTGGCCTGTCCAGCGCCGATGACATGGCGCGGATGATTGACCAGGCCCTGAACAGGCGCAAGCGTTGGCTGCTTCCCGATGCCGTCTCCCGCTTCGGCAGCCTGTTGTGGCGCATCGCGCCGGCCCTGTACCTGCGAGCCATACGCCGGAAGTTTGCCGGCGATATTGCCGGTAGCCAGGCATTGGCACCACCCGATACCCCGGACAAAGGCCCCACAACATGATCGACCCCTGGCTGTGGCTGGGCTTTGCCATCCTGCTGGCCTACACCATCGAAGCCATCACCGGCTTCGGCTCCATTGTCATCGCCCTGTCCCTGGGGGCCATGTTGCTGCCCATCCCCGAGATGCTGCCGGTGCTGGTGCCCCTGAATGTGTTCATGAGCGGTTACCTGACCTGGAAGCATCACCACCATATCGACTGGCGGTTACTGGCCACCCTGATCCTGCCGCTGATGCTGGCGGGCACCCTGGCCGGCTACCTGCTGACCCCCTGGCTGGGGGTCGGCATCCTCAAAGCCCTGTTCGGCGCGCTGGTGGTGTGGTTTGCCGGCAAGGAACTGTGGCGACTGTTCGGGGGCCGAGTGGCGGAACCCCACGGCCTGATGACCAGCCGCATCATTACCTTCGGGGCCGGCATCACCCATGGCCTGTTTGCCTCCGGCGGGCCGCTACTGGTCTACGCCCTGGCGGGTATCCGGCTGGACAAGAGCCGCACCCGGGCCACCCTGCTCACGGTCTGGTTCACCCTGAACCTGACCCTCAGTGTGCTCTACCTGTTCGATGGCAGCCTGGTGGCCAGTGCCCACCGGCTGGTGTGGTACCTGCCGCTGCTGGTGGTGGGCGTGCTGGTGGGGGAATTCCTGCACCACCGGCTCAACGAGGAGCGCTTTAGGCAGGCGGTGTACAGTGTGCTGCTGGTGACCGGTGTGCTACTGATCCTGCGGACATAGATACCAATTAGCTATCATTAATTAAACAGCGATAGCCTGGAAGAATGAAAAGCATTGGAAAGTCCCATTGGGCAGTCACCGTCCCGATCCGGATACTTATCGTCCAGACGCCTGATGAGATTCCGAGGAGGGACCAATGCGTACCGTACAAGAGCTGATGTCGAAATGGACTCCTGCGCTGCACGAGCGGGACTACCTGAGCCGCGCCGTGGACCAGATCCTGTCCAGTGGCTATACCGGCCTGCCGGTGGTGGATGACAACAACCGCCTGGTGGGATTCCTGTCCGAGCAGGACTGCATCCGCTCACTGGCCAGCAGCACCTACCACTGCGACAACTGGGTACGGATCAGCGACATCATGTCCCGCCACCCGGTCTCCGTCACACCGGACATGTCGGAACTGGCGCTGGGCGCCCTGTTCACCGAACAGAAACCCAAGGTGTACCCGGTGGTGGACCGTGACAACCGCGTGCTGGGCGTGCTGACCCGCTCCCATGTGATGGCGGCGCTGAACGAGCAACTGAAGACCTGCCGGGCGGCGTAGGCTGCCTGACCCCGACGTGGCCGAGCAGGTGGACTATGTGTGACGGGGAGCGAACATAATGATCGCCATTCCCAGCAGCGCCACGGCGGATCCCAACAGGTCATAGGGGGTGGGCCGGATACCGTCCACCACCCACAGCCACAGGATCGCCATAAAGATATAGACACCACCATAGGCGGCGTAGACACGCCCCGCAGCGGTGGGGTGCAGGGACAGCAACCAGGCAAACAGCGCCAGACTCAACGCCCCCGGGAGCAGCAACCAGATGGACTTGCCTTCCCGCAGCCACAGGTAGGGCAGATAACAGCCGACAATCTCGGCCAGTGCCGTGACCAGGAACAGACCGACAGTTCTCAGTTCAGGCAATAGTAAGTACTCCCGACATCCCAATGACACCCCGGGCCAGGGCACGAAATACACACCTCTTACCGTGCTGTTTGGCCCTGCACGACAGAATAGTCACCCTTTAAGACAACAACTTGCAAGCGTGGATGCCAGTTCGGTGCGCCAACATCAATTCTGTTCAATAACCGGCCCCCGGATATCCGCAGAATGCCTCCGTCACCCAAGCGGAGAACCACCCATGAGCCTTTCCCTGATCCTGCCCATGTCGGCATTTGCCCTGGCTGCATCCATTTCGCCGGGGCCGGTTAACCTGGTCTGCCTGAGCAGCGGCACCCGTTATCCCATCGCCCGGGGACTGGTCTTCGTGACCGGCGCGACCCTGGGTTTTATCGTGCTGTTCCTGGCCGTCGGTCTGGGGCTCTACTCGCTGATGACCATGGTGCCGATGCTGGAGGAGCTGTTGCGGTGGGCCGGCGTGGCCTTCCTGCTCTACTTGGCGGTGCGCCTGGCCCGGGACAGCGGTGACCTGCCGGAGGACGACGCCCGGGCACCGGGCTTTGCCACCGGCGCCCTGATGCAGTGGCTGAATCCCAAGGCCTGGCTGGCCTCCGCCTCCGGCATTGGCGCCTACACCAGTGCCAATGACCTGGATACCATCCTGCTGTTCGCCTCGCTTTACCTGCCCATCTGCTGGCTGTCGCTGGCCACCTGGGTCTATGCCGGCGCCTTCCTGCGTCGGCACGTGCAACGGCCTGTGGTGCTGGTCACCATCAACCGGACCCTGGCCGCCCTACTTGCCGCCAGCTGTGTCTATCTGCTGTTTGGCTGAAGCCACCCGGTACTGTTTCGGGGTGGCCGCCATCAACCGCTTGAAGGTGCGCTGGAAGTGGGCCTGGTCGGCAAAGCCCGCGTCCAGGGCGGCCTCGACGATGGGGGCACCCTCCCTGAGGGCCCGACGACCGAGCTGTATCCGGCGGTTGACCAGGTAGGCATGGGGCGTGAGGCCGTAATGCTGCTTGAAGGCGCGGACCAGGTGGCCGGCGCTATAACCCGAGTGATCACACAGCATCTCCAGCGAGATATCCTCGGCCACATGCTCGTCAAGGTACGCGGCCAGCGACTTTAGGGTCTCCGGCGCCTGGGGCCGGGAGGGGACCGGCTGGCTGGTGAGTTCATGCATCAGGTCCGACAGGAACTCCACCACCTCGGTCTGCTTTTCCAGCAGGTCCCGGTCATCATCCAGCAGGCAGTGCGCCATGTGGCAATAACGCCGGTACCAGCCCGGGGCGGACACAATGGGTGTCTCGATATCCCGCCACTGGAGCGACGGCAGCAGGCCCGCCCGGTAACGCAGGTCCGTCAGCCAATCCGCATCCACGTACATCATGAAGTAGGCCCAGGGCTGGTCCTCGATCGGATTGCAGTTGTGCACCCACTCGGGGTTCATGAGCACCAGGTCTCCGGCCGCCACCTGATAACGGTCGCTGCGATAGCAATAGGTGCTCCGGCCGCCGGTAATGGCGCCGATGGACCACTGGGTGTGGCTATGGGGCGCGTAGCAGACCTGGCGGCCGTCCTCGACCTGGCGCAGTTCCACATGGGGCATGCGGGGGTCGCGCCAGAAAATGGGGTTGGGTTTCATGTGGCTCTCCATGCTCCCGGATAGGACACTGGGTACCAGTATACTTATTTCTGAAGCTATCGCCCGGACCGTTTGGTACCCATCCTTGCCTCCGCCGTGAACGGGTCTTCGGGCCAGGGGTGCTTCGGATAGCGGCCACGCATTTCCTTGCGGACGTCCGGGTACACCTCGCGCCAGAAGCTGGCCAGGTCCGCGGTGACGGCCAGGGGGCGTTGTGCGGGTGATAGCAGGTGGATAACAACGGGGACACGCCCGCCGGCCAGCCTGGGGGTTTCGGTCCAGCCAAACAGGGCCTGGAGTTTGACCGCCAGCACAGGGCCGTTCTCCGCCGTGTAGTCCAGCCGGACCTGCTGACCGGTGGGGATTTCCAGGGTGGTGGGCAGTTCCCGTTTCAGGGCCTGCTGCCGGTCCCAGGGCAGGAGCGTCTGCAGGGCGTCCATCAGATTAACCTGCTGCAGGCCTTTCCAGTTCCGGATACCGGCCAGGAAGGGAGCAAGCCACTGGTCCAGCGTGGCCAACAAGGCCTCGTCTGACGTATCCGGCCATTGCTCCGGCTCCAGGGAACGCATAAAAGCCACCCTGGCCTGCCACTGTCGGGAAGTCTCGTTCCAGGGGAGGCTGTCGATGCCTTTTTGGCGGACGGCAGTGAGCAGGGCAAGCTGGATCTGCTCCGGCCCCGGCTCCGGTAAGGCTTTCTCGGTCAGGACCAGGGCCCCCAACCGGGTGATACGGCGGGCGACTACAGTCCCCCGGGCGTCGTCCCAGGTTGCTTCGTCCGTGGTGTCGATATGGTCGGCCAGGTCCGCTTCCAGGGTGGCACGGTCGGTGGCGGCAGCCAGATAGATCCGCGCCTCCCTGGCCCGGCCATCCAGGTCGGCGGTGACGATCCATGGCTGCTGTCCCAGGGCATCCTCGTCGGGCAGGCTGGCCCCACGGCCATTGCTGAGCTGGTAGCGGTTGGCATCCCCGGAGCGCCTCAGGCCAACCCGGTCCGGGTAAGCGAGTGCCAGCAGACGGCCTGCCGGCAGGGTGTCATCCACATCCCGGGCGTGGGCATCCGGCAACAGTCGGGCGGCGGAACGGCGGATGGCATCGAGGCGGCTCCGGTCCAGATTCGGGACCCGGTACTCTCCACTCAGGGCCTGCAAACGATAGCCAATATCCGCCCCCGCACCGGGGCCAAGCAGGTCCCTTTCACCCAATAACGCCGCCAGTCTGGCCGCTGATTGCGGATAACCCGACTCCCGGCCCTTCAGCACCATATGGGCCAGGCGGGGATGGATGCCCAGGGCCCGGGCGTTGCGGCCGTGGTCGGTGATGGTGCCGTCCGGGTTCAGGAGATCCAGCCATTGCAGCAGTGCCACAGCCTGGTTCCAGTGGGCGGCCGGTGGCGGGTCGAGCCAGTCCAGGTCCTCCGGTCTGAGCGCCCCCCACTGCGCCAGTTCCAGCGCCAGGGGGGCCAGGTCCGCCTCCAGGATCTCGGGGGGCGTAAAGGCGGCAAGACCATGCTGGTCGGACTCGCTCCACAGGCGGTAGCACACCCCCGGCTCCACCCGTCCGGCCCGGCCCTTGCGTTGCTCGGCGGCGGCCTTCGACACCCGCCCGGTCTCCAGGCGGGTCATGCCGCTGTTGGGGTCGAATACGGCCCGGCGGGCCTGACCGGCGTCGATCACCACTCGCACACCCTCGATGGTCAGGCTGGTCTCGGCAATGGCGGTGGCCAGCACGAGCTTGCGTTCGCCGTCGAGGGCGGGCTGGATGGCCCGGTCCTGCTCGTCGCCCTTGAGGTTGCCGTACAGGGGCGCCAGGTGGACATTGGCCGGCAGGTCGGGGCGGATCAGGCGCTCCACCTGACGGATCTCCCCGGCGCCGGGCAGGAACACCAGGATGGACCCGGTCTCCGTGGTCAGCACCTCGCGGATGACCGAGGCGACGTGATCGGTCACGCGCGGTGCCCGCCCGGCGGAGGTCGATAGCGGACGGTGGATCACCGATACCGGAAAAGCGCGGCCCTCGCTGCTGATCACCGGCGCATCATCCAGCATCCGGGCCAGGGGCGTGGTATCCAGGGTGGCGGACATCACCACCACCCGCAGGTCCGGGCGCAATACCTGCTGGGATTCCCGCACC
Source organism: Marinobacter sp. OP 3.4 (assembly GCF_036224885.1). Classification (NCBI taxonomy): domain Bacteria; kingdom Pseudomonadati; phylum Pseudomonadota; class Gammaproteobacteria; order Pseudomonadales; family Marinobacteraceae; genus Marinobacter; species Marinobacter sp. OP 3.4. Next base: position 19,571 of record NZ_JAVVLT010000021.1, on the reverse strand, counting down.
AGGGCCAGGCCCAGGTCCGCCTGCAGGGAGCGTTCATGGAACTCGTCGAACAGCACGGCGGCGTAGTCATCCAACAGCGGGTCGGACTGGATCAGGCGGGTGAGGATGCCCTCGGTGACCACCTCGATTACCGTCTGCGAGGAAACACGGGTATCCAGCCGGGTGCGGTAGCCCACCGTCTGGCCGGGTTTCTCGCCCAGTTGCCGGGCCATGAAGCGCGCGGCGGACCGGGCCGCCAGCCGCCGGGGCTCCAGCATCAGGATCCGGCGCCCTTGCCGCCAGGAGGCATCCATCAGCGCCACCGGTACCCGGGTGGTCTTGCCGGCCCCCGGGGGTGCCTGAAGCAACACGGTGGTTTGTGACGCCAGGGTGGCAGTGAGTTCCGGCAGTACCTGGTCGATGGGCAGCATGGACAAATTCCGGGATCTATCGGCGGGCGTGCCAGTCCTCGGCACGGGGAACGAACAGGGCGAAGAACAGCCCCCAGCCCAGGGCAATGGCCCCCAGGGTGAAGGCGCCCACCAGGGTACCACCGGCATCCAGCCATTGCCGCGTCAGGCAGGGGCCGGCCATCTGCGTGACACTGTACAGGGCCACCGTGGCTGCGGACAGTCTCGGCCCCTGGTGGGGGTGCAGGGCGCGACCAATACGCTGGGTCAGCAGCACGGTGCCCACAAAGGTGCTACCCACCAGCAGGGCACAGAGCACAATACCCCGTGGGTCCGGCCAGAGCACCAGCGCCAGGGCCCCCAGGAACTGGATCAGGTAGTTCAGTCGCAGGGCCCGGAGATCACCCACCCGTGAGCCCAGGTAACTCCAGATGATGGGCGTGGGAATGGTCACCACCGCCACCAGCAGCCAGGAGCCGTCCACCAGCCAGTGGCCTTCCGGTAACTGGGTCTTGGTGAGCAGGGGCAGGAAGGTCATGGGCAGGATATAGCCCAGCCCGGCTCCGGCATAGGACAGGAACAGCGGAATGCTGGCCCGGTCCAGCAGGGGTCCCTTGTCGACGAACGAGCCGTCGTCCCGCTGGAGCCCCGCCGGTACATCCAGTTTCAGCAGATACCAGGTGGCCCAGGCCGCCAGCGGAATGGACAGCAACGCCGCCGGCCACCAACGGGCGGGGCCGGTGAGCAGGTCCGCCGTGCCGGACACCAGGAAGCTGGACAGCAACAGGCCCACGCCCACCCCCACATAGACCAGGCCACTGGCGGAAGTACGATTGCGCCTCACCAGCCACTCCAGGATCAGCGCCGGCGCCTGCACGAACACCACACCATTGGCGATGCCGTTAACCAGCCGCAGGGCGGACAGCCACGAGGCCGGTTCCACCTGGGTCTGCAACAGGGTGGTTATCACGTGGACCACCATGGCGATGGGCAGGGTCAGGCGGATCTGGTCCGGGCGGTACCAGCGGATGGCCAGCAGGGCACCAATGAGGTAGCCCAGGTAATTCCAGGTGGCAACGGAGGCGCCTTCACTGGCGGTAAGTTGGCCATCACCCACCAGGTAGGGCAGCAGGGGGGTGTAGATAAAGCGGCCCAGGGCGTGGACCACCAGCAGGATGGTGGCGCCGGCCACCACTACCGACAGGAGATTGGCAGGATTAGCGGTGGACCGGTGCTCTGTCATGACGACTCCAGCGGGATGGATCCCGGATCACGGAGCCTCTGACCTGGTCGCCCCCGGGCGGATGGCCCGGACGGGAACCCGTCTTGAAACTCCTTAGGTTACTTCACATCGACCTTGGCGGGCGTAATGTACTCGATTCTGGGCGGTCCCGCCAGGCAACCGGCGGCCACCTTGCCGAAGGCCTTCATGTGGTCGCTCTTGCCATGGGGTTCCAGGTGCTCGGCGGATTCCCAGACTTCCAGGAACACCAGCCGGTTGGGATCGGACAGGCTGGTGTGCAGCTCATACTCCAGGCATCCGGGCTCCTTCAGGGTTGCCTCAATGCAAGGTTTGGCGGCTTCCAGCAAGGTCTCGCGCTGATCTGGCTTTACATTCAGGATGGCTCGTACGTATAGCATGGTTGTCCTCGGGTTGGGGTTGACGCACCCCGGGCGGGGCGTGCCATTGGTTGGAGGACCGGGCAATCAGCCAGGGTGTGACTGGTTGCGACGGGTCCACTCGTAGATCTCTCGATAGGCCTCGGCCAGCTTGTCCGGGTCATGGGGGGGCTGGATCAGGGCGGCCGTTCGGCCCTGGGGGTTGATCAGGGCCAGGTGACCACTGTGGTCCACCAGGGTATTGCCGTCACCATCATCCCGGTGCACGAAAACTGCCCCCACACTCTGTGCCAGGCTGCGCAGCACATCGATATCGCCGGTTACACCGTGAAAATCCTCTCCGAAGAAATTCACGTACTGCTTCAGCTTTTCTGGGGTGTCGTGCTTGGGATCAGCGCTCACCAGCAGATAGTTGGGCTGGGGCAGCTCAGACGTCAGGCGGGTGTCGGTCTGGCGCAGGGTGGCCATGGTGGCGGGGCAGATGTCCGGGCAGTTGGTGTAGCCCACGAAGACAAAGGTCCAGCGGCCCTCCAGGTCTTTGCGGGTCATTTCATCGCCCTCTTCAGTGGTGAGGGTGAAGTCCACCAGCTCCCGGGGCTCGTCATACACAAAGGTGTTGATGGCGCTCAGATCCGGTGCCGGCTCGGGTTCCTGGCTCCGGCCATCCATCTGCTGGAAGATCACGAACCCGAAAATCAGGAACACGATCAGCAGCAATATCAACAGCGTGCGCCGGATAGAGCGATCCATGGGGTCTCCCGTAACGTTATCGCCGTGTCAGAAGTAGAAGAAGTGGTCCACCAGCAACACCACGAACAGGGCCATCAGGTACGTGATGGAGTACTTGAAGGTGGCCAGTGCCACGCGGCGGTCATCGCCCCGGAGCAGGCGGACCGCATACTGCAGGAATCGTAACCCGAGAACCGTCGCGCCCGCCAGGTAGATCCAGCCCGACATGCCGGTGGCAAAAGGCAGCAGGGTGGCCGCCAGCAGCATCAGGGTATACAGCAGGATATGCAGCTCGGTGTAACGGTTGCCGTGGGTGACCGGCAGCATGGGAATGCCTGCCTTGGCGTACTCCTCCTTGCGGTGGATCGCCAGGGCCCAGAAATGGGGTGGTGTCCAGGCGAAGATAATCAGCACCAGCAGCAGGGCATGGCCCTCCACCTGGCCGGTCACCGCCGTCCAGCCCAGCAGTGGCGGCATGGCCCCCGCCAGGCCACCGATGACGATGTTCTGGGGGGTGGCCCGTTTGAGGAACAGGGTATACACCCCGGCATAGCCCACCAGGGACGCCAGGGTCAGCCAGGCGGTGAGGTGGTTGACCTGCCACATCAGGACCATCATGCCGGCAACCGCCAGCACGGTGGCGAACAGCAGTGCGTCCATCTGGCTGACCCGCCCGGTGGCCACCGGGCGGCGACGGGTGCGGGCCATGATGGTGTCGATCTTCTGGTCCACCACATGGTTGACCACCGCGGCGGCGCCCGCCAGCAACGCGATACCCAGGTTGCCGAACAGCAGCACACTCCATCCGGGAACGCCGGGCGTGGCGAGCAGCATGCCGATGACCGAAGTGAGGATCATCAGCGCCACCACACGGGGCTTGGTCAGTTCCAGGAAATCCCGCCAGGAAAGGGATCGGCTGGCGGAGGACTGGGCAGCCATGGCCTTGGCCTGGTCAGTCATGCGGGTACCTCGCGTTGATTTGTTGTTGTGCCTGCCGGTTCTGCGACCGGCTGTCGTGCGTAGCCATGCACACGCCAGAGCATGTGGATAACCGTCAATAGCAGTCCGGCCCCCATGGCGTTATGGGCCACCGCGACGGACAGTGGAATATGGAATGCGACATTGGCTATGCCCAGCCCAATCTGCATGAGCAGCACCCCCGCGGTCAAGAGGACCATGGATCGCAGCGGGGTCTGTCGTACCTGACGCCATAGCGCCAGCAGCAGCACGGCAAAATACCCCAGTACCACCATCGCCCCGACACGGTGGGTCATGTGGATCGCCACCCGCCCGTCGGCGGTAAGCTGGCCACCCAGGTAGTTCGGGCCAATGGTCTGGAGGATATCGAAACCATGGCGGAAATCCATGTCCTCCGGCCACCACTGGCCCTGACAGGTGGGCAGGTCGGGGCAGGCCACCGCCGCGTAGTTGGCGGCGGTCCAGGCCCCCAGGGCAATCTGCAGGATCACCAGTGCCAAACCGCCGTAGAGCCAGGGCCGCAAACGGGCCAGGGCGCTTTCCCGTTCCGGCGGTACCGGCTTGCGGGACGCCCGCAGGCGCAGGGTCAGTAACGTCAGCAGACTGAGGGTGGTAAAGCCCCCCAACAAATGTAACGCCACCACCTTGGGCCAGAGCTGCAGGGTCACCGTCCACATGCCGAACAGGGCCTGCAACACGATAAACCCGGCGGTGAACAGGGGAAGTCTGACCGGCACGCCTTCGCGGCGGTGACGAACCGCGTAGATGGCAATGCCGAACACAATCAGTCCGAGGCTGCCGGCGGCGTAACGGTGGATCATTTCCGGCCAGCCCTTGGACACATCCACTGGGCTTTCCGGGAAGCGGGCGTTGGCCTCTGCGATGCTGGCTTCACTCTGGGGCACGGTAAGGAAACCATAGCAGCCCGGCCAGTCGGGGCAACCAAGCCCGGCGTCCACCAGGCGGGTCCAGGCCCCCAGCATCACCACTACCACGGTAAACAGCGCGGCAATCAGTGCCCAGCGCGCCATCACGCGGTGGGCCTTGCCCGGTTGATTCATGGCAACTTGTTGTTCTTTTTCCACAATCCGAACCCTTGCATGGCCGGGCGCTGCCCGGACGTTTCTATCCGATCTGGGAGAGCTTCATCAGGTGCTTGAGGTCTTCGAGCATTTCCTTGCCGGTGTTCCCGCTGCCGTAGTGCATCATCACATTGCCAAACGGATCCACCACCAGGATGCGGGGGCTCTCCGCCGGGTTCACATCCGCCGGCCAGGCGGGCTCGGCATCCGGGGCCAGGCTCAGGCGCTCCATGGAGCTGTACTCCTCTTGCCAGCGCGCCTGAAGTTCCTCCGGTACCGTGCCAATCCAGGCGGCGCGACCCATCCGGTTGGCATTCTTGCCCAGGGCGATATTCACCTGCCGGGCCAGGTACAGGAGCTGTTCACAGGCGTCACCGCAGGTATCCGCGCTGACGATCATCATCCATTTGGCATCCGTCACGTCCGGGCCAAACCGTGCCTGGAGGGGCTGGCCTTCAGCATCCTGCAGGTTCAGTTCGGCAACGGGAACCGGTGGCTCGATCAACTCGCCGTGATTGCTGCGGGTTTCGGGGTGCAACCAGCCGGAGTAGTACATGATGGTGGCAAAGATCATCGGGCCGAAGCCGATGGCAAACAGCAGCAGGGCGGTACGACGACCGCGGCGCACCTGTTCCGGGGACGGTTCGGCTTCCTGCTGCTGGGCAGTCGTATCGGTCATTCAGGACTCCTGCTTACGATAGCTCGCTATTATTGTCAGTATGATGAGCGCCGCTGCCATGGTGAACCACTGCAGGGCATAACCATAATGGGTCTGGGGACCCATCATATCGGGTTCCCAGTCAGCCCGGAAGGCGCCAGGCTGATTTGTGCCATCCAGTTTCACGATCTTCTCCGCCACCCCGGGCTCCACTTCCTCAGCCAGCTCCACCGGCAGCGCCTGCACCCGCCTGGGCCAGGTAGAAGGATTGCTTCTGGCGGTCGGCTCCCCTGCCAGGATGGGCGGAACCGGGTAGTCCGCCACCCGGGCCAGCAAACGCACCGGCCCTTGTGGCGTGTCGATGGCGGGAAGCTGGTCCCGGCGGCGTTCCGCCTGCACCCAGCCCCGGTTAACCACCACCGGCGCCCCCTGGTCGGGGTGAAACAGGCTCAGCACTTCATACCCCGGGGCGCCATCCCGGGTGCGGTTATCCAGCAGCCATACCGGCGTCCCGTAGCGCCCGGTCAGGACCACCGGCTGCCCGGTTACCCTGTTCTCGATGTCCATATCGGCCCACGGGCGGGCCTGGGCCGGGTCGTCCCACTGCTCCAGCAGGCGCTGTTTTTCCCCCGCCCGATCCAGCTGCCAGAACCCGAGGCCCAGCAGTACCGGCAGTATCACCAGGGCCAGCAGTAGCAGCCGCCAGTCGGGAGCCCAGACCCGGCGACGGGATTCATGTTCAGACATGCTCTGTTATAGTCCCAGTCCCGGGCCACCGCACCCGTCCCTGATGACGGACCATCCGGTTATGGCCCTGAGGCGTCATGCCTCTGCACCGAAAACAATAACGGGAATCCGATTCGGGGACGATACCCATGCTTCTAAAAATCCTGATCGTCGTACTGATGATGGCCGTCATCATCAGCCTTTTCAGTGGCCTGTTCTTCCTGATCAAGGACGATGGCGGCAAACGGCGGGTGGTCAACTCGCTGGCGGTCAGGGTGGGTCTCAGCATACTGCTGCTGGTCATTATTCTGCTGGCCCTGTGGCAGGGCGGGCTCAGCCTGAACCCGACACCCTACTGATGACCATCCAGACAGAGGCCAGGCCGGGAACCGGGCGATTGCCCGGCGCCCGCTGGCCAGCGGTCAAATAACGTAGACGAACACAAAGAGGCCCAGCCATACCACATCCACGAAGTGCCAGTACCAGCTTGCCGCCTCGAACCCGAAGTGGTTGTCGCCGGTAAAGTGGCCTTTCTGGATACGGATGAACATGACGATCAGGATCAACGACCCCAGGATCACGTGGGCGCCGTGGAAGCCGGTCAGCATGAAGAAGGTGGAGCCGTAGATACCTGACTGCAGGGTCAGGTTCAGATCCTGGTAGGCATGCACGTACTCTTCTGCCTGCAGTCCCAGGAACACCAGGGCCAGCACAATGGTGGCCGCCAGCCAGATCTTCAACTTCTTGCGGTTATCTTCCTTGAGGGCATGGTGGGCCACGGTCACAGTGAACGAGGAAGTCACCAGCAGGATGGTGTTCACCAGGGGCAGGCCCCAGGGTCCGATAACACCTTCCGGTGCCGGATAGGCTTCCGGGTCGGGGTTGTTGATCAGCGGCCAGGTGGCCTGGAAGCCTTCCCAAAGCAACGCGCTGGCCCCCTTGTCCCCTTCGCCACCCAGCCAGGGTACCGCGAAGACGCGGGCATAGAACAAGGCACCAAAGAAGGCCCCAAAGAACATCACCTCGGAAAAGATGAACCAACTCATGCCCCAGCGGAAGGAACGATCCATCTGCGGGCTGTAGAGCCCCTCCCGGCTTTCGCGAATCACCGATCCGAACCAGCCGAACAGCATGTAAACCATCACCAGGCTGCCGATCAGGAAGATGAACCAGGAGCTGTGGGTGGATTCCCCCTGCCCGCTGTTGACCATGACGGATGCTACCCCGTAGACGGTAAGGAACATCCCGACCGTGGCCACGATGGGCCACTTGCTCTGTTCAGGTACGTAGTACGTCTGGTTGTTCGCCATGCTTTTCTCCAGAGGCCCGTTCCGCTGGCCTGTCCATTCTCGATTATTGTTGTCGTGTCTCTCGCTGCATCGGATGGCATCCGGGGCGCCGTGCCCATTGCTCCCGGCCAGACCTGCTGGCCGGCCCCCGGTCCGGAACCGACCGGGTAACCAGGGCCGCGAATACCCCTTACTTTACGTCCGGCGGCGTTTCAAAGGTGTGATACGGGGCCGGCGACGGCACGGTCCATTCAAGGCCTTCGGCACCATCCCAGGGTTTGGCCGGGGCTTTCTCGCCATAGCCCTTGGCACACTTCACCACGATGAACAGGAACAGCAACTGGGTGGTACCGAACATGAAGGCGCCCACACTGGACACCATGTTGAAGTCCGCAAACTGCAGCGCATAGTCCGGAATACGGCGGGGCATGCCGGCCAGGCCCAGGAAGTGCATCGGGAAGAAGGCCAGGTTCATGCCCACGAACGACAGCCAGAAGTGGGTCTTGGCCAGGGTTTCGTCATACATGGTGCCGGTCCACTTGGGCAGCCAGTAGTAGGCCGCCGCAAAGATGCCGAAGATCGCACCCGGTACCAGTACATAGTGGAAGTGGGCCACCACGAAGTAGGTGTCGTGATACTGGAAGTCCGCCGGGGCGATGGCCAGCATCAGGCCGGAGAAGCCGCCGATGGTGAACAGGATGACGAAGGCCACCGAGAACAGCATGGGTGCCTCAAAGGTCATGGACCCGCGGAACATGGTGGCCACCCAGTTGAACACCTTCACCCCGGTGGGCACCGCAATCAGCATGGTGGCGTACATGAAGAACAGCTGACCGAAGATGGGAATGCCCACGGTGAACATGTGGTGCGCCCACACCACGAACGACAGCAGGGCGATGGCACCGACCGCATAAACCATGGAGGCATAGCCGAACAGCGGCTTGCGGGCAAAGGCCGGGATGATATGGGACACCACACCAAACGCCGGCAGGATCATGATGTATACCTCGGGATGCCCGAAGAACCAGAACACATGCTGGAACAGCACCGGGTCGCCGCCGCCGGCGGCGTCAAAGAAGCTGGTGCCGAAGTTGATATCCATCAGCATCATGGTCACCACGCCGGCCAGTACCGGCATGACGGCAATCAGCAGGAAGGCGGTGATCAGCCAGGTCCACACGAACAGGGGCATTTTCATCAGGGTCATGCCCGGTGCCCGCAGGTTGAGGATGGTGGCGATCACGTTGATGGCGCCCATGATGGAGGAAATCCCCATGATATGGACGGCAAAGATGAAGAACGTCGTGCTTGGCGGCCCGTAGGTCGTCGACAGCGGCGCGTAGAAAGTCCAGCCGAAGTTGGGGGCGCCGCCCTCCATGAACAGGGTGGATACCAGCATCAGGAAGGCCGCCGGCAGCAACCAGAAACTCCAGTTGTTCATCCGGGGCAGCGCCATGTCCGGCGCCCCCACCATCAACGGCAGCATCCAGTTGGCCAGCCCCACGAAGGCCGGCATGACCGCACCGAAGACCATGATCAGGCCGTGCATGGTGGTCATCTGGTTGAAGAACTCCGGCTGCACGATCTGCAACCCGGGCTGGAAGAGCTCCGCCCGGATAACCATCGCCATGCTGCCCCCGAGGAGGAACATGGCAAAACTGAAGATCAGGTACATGGACCCGATATCTTTGTGGTTGGTGGTTAACAGCCACCGGGTCATGCCCTTGGCGGGACCGTGATGGTGGTCCTGGGCGTGGGTATCTGTGACCGCACTCATTTGAAACCCCCGTTGCCGCCTGATTCTTTTCGCTGGCGATGTCTTGTTATCTGGCGAACCCGACGGCGGAACCCTGCCCGCCGTCCGGCTGTCTGTTATTGATTCTTGTAGTCGAACACTTCTTTCGGCGTCACCATTTCACCGGTGTTGTTACCCCAGGCGTTACGCTCGTAGGTAATCACCGCGGCCAGGTCGGCCTCGCTGAGCTGGGCCCCGAAGGCCTGCATGGCGGTACCATTAACGCCGTTGACCACGACATCCAGGTGCGCCTCCATGTCTTCGGTCACTATCGCTGAGCCCTTGAGCGCCGGGAATGCCCCACCGCCAGTACCGTCCTGGCCATGACAGGCCGCACAGTAGGAGGTGTAGACACCCTCGCCACGCTCGACCAGCTCTTCCAGGGTCCAGTCCTTCTCGGTGAGCTGACGCTCCTTCTCGGCCGCTTCCCGACGGTCCGCTACCCACTGGTTGTATTCCTCTTCCGGCACCGCTTCAACCACCACCGGCATGAAGCCGTGGTCCTTGCCGCACAGCTCGGTACACTGACCGCGATAGGTGCCCGGCTCGTTCACCTCGAACCAGACCTTGTTGATAAAGCCGGGGATGGCGTCTTTCTTGATACTGAAGGCCGGTACCCACCAGGAGTGAATAACATCGGCTGCGGTGATCTGCAGGCGAATCCGCTTACCCACCGGAATCACCATGGGTTCGTCCACCTCCAGCAGGTAGTTTTCATTCTTTTCCATCCGGTTATCGATTTCATCCCGGGAGGTGGCAAGGTTGGAGAAGTAACTGAACTCATCATTGAGATACTGGTACTGCCAGCGCCACTGGTAACCGGTGACCCGGATATCGATGTCGGCTTCGCTGGTATCGTACATGTCGACCAGGGTGGCCGTGGCGGGGATGGCCATGATGACCAGGATGGCAAAGGGTATAATCGTCCAGAGAATCTCCACAAGGGTATTTTCGTGGAAATTCGCGGGCTTGTAGCCCTTGGACTTTCGATGGGCAAAGATGGACCAGAACATGACCCCGAAGACCACGACGCCGATGGCGACGCATATCCACAGGATGGTCATGTGAAGACCATAAACCTGGTTGCTTGTTTCAGTGACCCCCGGGGACATGTTCAGGGTCCACTCGGCCAACGCCGGAGCAGACAATAACAGGCCCGCGACAAGGGCACCTGCCCGTTTTACGTGCACGTGCATACCGCGTCTCCACAGAATGTTGTTCTTGTTCATGACAGACACACTTGGAGCGGTCGTCTCTCCTGCGACGGCTGTCTGTCATGTCTGGCGGATCTGCGTGACACTTCCAGTGGATCGATGGCAGTGGATCGTTGGAAGTTCGTCCCCCCGGGCGCTATTGAAACCGGTCACGCTCGCACACGCAACAGGTGGATTGCCGGGAAGTCTGTTCACGGATAACCAGACGCCAGTATAGACAGAGAGTTAGCTCACACTCAAAACCTCCGACACATTTTGAAAAATTTTATAGATATAACCTTATGCATTTGAGATATATAGACCTTCCTGACGCGGCCGCGACATGCTGACCCTGACCCGCTCGGACCGGCACCTGTGGCGGCTGGCGTGGCCATTGATGCTCACCAACCTGACCGTACCGCTACTCGGACTGGTGGACACCGCCGTGCTGGGCCACCTCGAAAGCCCTGAGTATCTGGGGGCGGTAGCGGTGGGCGCCAACCTGTTCAGCATCCTCTACTGGACCTTCGGCTTCATGCGCATGGGCACCACCGGACTGGCGGCCCAGGCCTATGGGCGCCGGGACGCCACCGCCCAGACCGCGCTGCTGCTGCGCTCTCTGCTACTGGCCTGCGGCATCGCACTGGTGCTGATCCTGATGCAGTCGCCGCTCATTGCCACCGGCCTGGCCCTGATGAATCCGGGGCCGGAGGTGGCGGAGCTGGCGGCGGGATACGCTGCCATCCGTATCTGGAGCGCCCCGGCGGTGCTGTGCCAGTACACCCTGGTGGGCTGGCTGATCGGCTGCCAGTTGCCCCGCGGGCCGATGATCATGCTGATCGCCGCCAACGGTGTGAACATCGTGCTGGATGTGCTGTTCGTCACGGTGCTGGGCTGGAACAGCCGTGGTGTGGCCCTGGCCACGGTTATCGCGGAGTATGGCGCTACCGTCCTGGGCCTGTGGCTGGTGTGGCAGCGCCTGCCGGACCATCGGGCGAGCCTGCGGACGCTGATCGGCACGCTGCCGGACTACCTGGCGCTGATCCGCGTCAACCGTTTTATCATGGTGCGCACCATCGCGTTGCTGCTGGTGTTGGCCTTCTTCACCGCCCAGGGCGCCCGCCAGGGGGAGGTGATCCTGGCCGCCAATGCCGTCCTGCTGACCTTCCTGCTGGTGATCTCCAACGGCCTGGACGGCTTTGCCAATGCCGCCGAGGCCATGGTGGGCCAGGCCGTGGGCAGACGTTCACACCGTCGGTTCCTGGTAGCCTGCCGCACCGCCACCCGCTGGTCACTGATTGGCGCGGTGGTGTTCACGGCGTTGTTTGTTGTCGGCGGGCACTGGCTGATCGGCCTGCTGACCAGCATCAATGAGGTTCGTGATACCGCCCGCCAGTTCCTGCCCTGGCTCTGGCTGCTGCCGGCCACCGCCGTATGGGGTTACCTGTTCGACGGTATCTTCATTGGCGCCACCCGCACCCGGGACATGCAGAACACCATGCTGTTCTCGGCGCTGGTGGTGTTCCTGCCCGGCTGGTGGCTGACCACCGGCTGGGGCAACCACGGGCTGTGGTTTGCCCTGATCCTGCTGATGGTGGCGCGGGCGACGTCCATGGCAACGGTGTTCATGGTCCGGACACGACATGGATCATGGTTCTTCAATGAGTGACCGGTAATCCCCCGGCACGAGAAAAAATCTCAACTACACTCCACTTTAGGGAGCCGCCGACGCGGATAGCCCCGCATGACATAGTAACCCCGGCATTGTCTGACATGACTCCAGAGGCAGTATTGAACATCATTGATCAGGCCCGTCGGCAGGAAGCCCGTTCCGGCGAATTCCTTCGCCAGATGCGCGAAAAGGCAGCCAGGCTGCCTGCCAGCGTCACCGTGGACGGCTATCAGCCAGCCATGTGCCTGTTCCAGTTCGCGATCGAGTACATCGAGATGGCCCCGCGGCTGATCGACTGTATCGACGATTGTGCCCGCAAGTCCGGCAAGCGCGGGCTGTTTGATCCGTTCATCCAGACCGCCATCTGTTACTTCACGCAACCGTCCATCATGCTCACCCGTTACGACGGCCTCGACGGCCTGCTAATCAAGGCCTACCTGTGCCATCGCCTGATGGAGGAAATGTACGAGAACAACCTCTCCACCCGCCGCAGCCAGGTGGTGGACATGGAAGCCACCCAGGCCAACCTGCTGGCCCACCAGCTCATCGGGGAGCCGTTCGCCAACGAACTGGACGAATCCATCAACATGACCATGCTCAACCTGATCCGGTCACCAAGCTACTATGAACTGGATCTGGATCCGTTCGTAGAAGAACTACAGAAGGCCGCCAGGATGTGGATGAAGGAATACTGGGAAAACCTGCTGACCCGGAACCACATCCGGTTTACCCTGATGCCCTGACCAAAACCAACGAGCAACGGCAATGACGTGCAAACAGGCCCTGGTACTGTGCTTTACGGTGGCCCCCATGCTTGCGGCTGCGGATAACCTCCACTTCCAGGTTACCGATGCCGGCAACGGCAAGCCGCTGGCCGACGCGGTGATCGTCGTTCCGCTACCGGCGGGCGAGGTCGTCCCGGACGCCCGCATGGTGCAGAAGAACCGCCAGTTCGTCCCACACGTGATGGTGGTGCCCCCCGATACCGATGTGGCCTTCCCCAACCGGGACAACACCCAGCACCACGTCTACTCGTTTTCCCCGGCCAAGACGTTTGAAATCGAGCTGTATGCCGGTGTACCCGAGGCACCGGTCAACTTTGGCACCACCGGCGTGGTGGAGCTGGGTTGCAACATCCATGACCAGATGCAGGGCTTCATCCTGGTCACCGACCAGCACCATGGGGTCACCCGTGAACAGGGAGAGGTCTCGCTGGACTGGCCGGACGATCGCCCGCGGCCCGACCAGATCCGCGTATGGCATCCCCGGCTGGTGAACAACACCGAGCTGGTGGAGGTTACCGTCGACCTGACCGGAAGCGACCCGGTGACCCTGCCATTGGACGTGCACCCCGAGCCGGAAAAGGATTCCTCCCTCCAGCGACTGCAGCAGCGTTTCCGGGAGCTATGAGCTGGCGGCTCGGCAGTCTCGGGTTCCGTGGCCGCCTGCTGGTGGCCATGCTGTCCCTGGTGGCGGCCACCGCCCTTGCCCTGGGACTGGCGTTCATGTTCTACCTGCTGGAAGACGAGGAGCAGCGGGCCGCCAACAGCCTGGATGTCGCCGCACGGGTCACCACCGAGATCATGGCTGGGCGGGCCGAATTGCTGAGTGGCAGCCTGAAGGTACTGGTGGATGATTTCGGGTTCCGGTCCGCCATCGCCAGCGACAACCAGGCCACCCTGGAAAGTGCCCTCAATAACCATGCCGGTCGCGCTGGTGCCGATATCGCCGTGGTGCTGGATAGCAACGGCAACCCGAAGGCCACCCTGGGCACCGCCGACATCAACCTGAAGGACTTCCTTCCCCGACTGCTGGCAAGGGCCCGGGACCAAGGGCAGGCGGAGCAGATCGTCAGCACCGGCAACAAGGCCCTGCAGATGTTTGTGGTGCCTGTTACCGGCGCCGGCCTGCGGGCCTGGCTTGTCGCCGGTTTCGCCCTGGACAACGGCTTTGCCCGCCAACTGGCGGAACTGACCGACACCAGCGTCGTATTCCGCAGCCGTGCCAGTGGCTCCCTGCTCGCCGCGAGCGCCCCCCCGGAACCCTTCACCAGACTGCCCGAGCCCGGGGACAACGGCGACATGCAGGAAACCCGGGGATTCTTTTTCCGCGCCATCGACCTTGGCCCGGGACAGCCCTCCCCGGTGCAGGCCATGCTGCTGATCGACCGGGAGCGGGCCCTGGCCAACTACCATGACCGCGCCACCGATCTGATCCTCATACTGTTGGTTGCCGTTGCCCTGTCCGGGCTGGTGGTACTGGTGACGGCGCGGGCGCTGGGTCGCCCGGTGCTGGATCTGGCACGGCTCGCCACCGCCATCGGTGATGGCGAGCCGGTCACCGAACCCACACCACCACGGACCCGGGAGCTGCGAACCCTCCAGGATGCCCTGATCGCCATGCAGCGCCGGGTCAGGGAGCGGGAGGAACGAATCCGCTTCAACGCCTTTCACGACGAACTCACCGGCCTGACCAACCGTAAGGCCCTGAACGAACAGTTGGAGGAATACCTGCGGAAACGGCGGCCACTGTTGCTGGCCGGTATCACCCTGACCCGGTTCCGGGCCCTCAACGACACCCTCGGGTTCGATTTTGGCGACCAGGCCCTGGGTCTGGCCGCCGACCGGCTCCGCACCACCCTGGAACACCAGGCCCTGCTACTGAGCCGTTCCGGCGGCAACGAGTTCGTGGTACTGGCCGATCCTGAAGCAGGTCCGCTGGACACCCTGCTGGCCCGTATCCGGGATGCGCTCCAGGCCGAAGCCACGATTGGCGGGACACCCCTTCACCTGCAGGTGGCCCTGGCGGGCCTGGAAGTCCCCCGGGATGCCGGCACCCTGGATGAGATCCGGCGGCGGCTACGGCTGACCCTGAAACGGGCCGAACACAGCCCCGGGCTGGTAGCCCTGTACGAACCCGGCGGGGACGAGCACCACCTGCGGGAGCTGACCCTGAGCCAGGACCTGCGCCAGGCTATTGCCACGGGTGGCCTGGACCTCGTCTACCAGCCCAAGATTGACATGAACAGCGTGGGCATTGCCCAGGTGGAAGCCCTATGCCGCTGGCACCACCCGGAGCTGGGCTTTATCTCACCGGAGGAATTCATCCTGCTGGCGGAGCAGACCGGCCAGATCGGCAACCTGACCCGCTTTATCCTGACCCGGATTGCCCAGGACCTGGCGAGCCTGCACCGGGAAGGCCTGTTGATCGGCGCCGCCATCAACCTGTCGGCCCTGGACCTGGGCAACCCGCAACTGACCGACGATGTCCGGCAGGCCTTCGGGGGACGGGGAATCGACTGCCACTGGCTGACCTTCGAGGTCACCGAAAGTGCGGTGATGTCGGATGCTGCCTCCGCCCACCGCACCCTGGACCAGCTCAGGGCCATGGGAGCGACCCTGTCGGTGGACGACTTCGGCACCGGCTATTCGTCCCTGTCGCAGCTGCGCCAGTTGCCGGTACAGGAACTGAAGATCGACAAATCCTTCGTGCTGCGCCTGCACCAGGAACCCCAGGACCAGTTGATCGTCCGATCCACCATCGATATGGCCCACGGCCTGGGCCTCACGGTGGTGGCGGAAGGCATCGAGAACCTGGAAAGCTGGCAACTGCTGCAGGACTGGGGCTGCGACAAGGGGCAGGGGTTCTACATGGCTCGCCCGATGCCAGCGCCGGACCTTGGCGACTGGGCCCGGACCTTCCGAACCCGGGCCGACACACTGCTTCCGACCACTGGAGATATCTCATGAGAGACCACCCAGGCCGCACCGGACCAACCCTGGCCATCGCCGCGACTCTGACCCTGTCCACATCCGCCCTTGCCGACCCCGGCAGCCGGCTCTGGGCCACCGGCGGGGTCACCACCATCGAGGGCAGTGCCGGCGGCGGACTGGTGCCCTGGGCAGTGCTGGCCGGCTACGCCAGCGATCAGGAGTGGGGCGGCACGGTCACGCTGTCACGGGCAAAAGTGGACGACTTCACCCTGGACGTTGCCGGTGCTGCCGTGAACTGGCACAACCGTATCGAAGTCAGCATCGCCCGCCAGACCCTGGACCTGGACACCCTGGGGGCCACCCTGGGTGAAGACGAGCTGTCCCAGGATATCTTCGGAATCAAGGCGCGGCTGTTCGGCGATGTGCTCTACAGCGATTACGGCCAGTGGTCCGTGGGACTGCAGCACAAACGCCAGCGGGACTTCGACATACCGGAGGCCGTGGGCGCCGAGGATGACCAGGGCACCGATGTCTACCTGTCCGCCAGCAAGCTGTTCTTTGCTGCGGTGTTCGATCGCAACCTGCTGGTCAACGCCACCCTGCGGGGCACCAGGGCCAACCAGGGTGGGTTGCTGGGCTTTGGCGGTGACCGCAACGACGACTACGAGGCCATGCTGGAAACCAGCGCCGGCTTACTGCTGAACCGCAGCTGGATCATAGGCGCCGAGTACCGGCAGAAGCCGGACAACCTGGGCTTCGCCACCGAGGATGACTGGTGGGACGCGTTCGTGGTCTGGGTGCCGGACCGGCGTCTGTCCGTCACCGCCGCCTGGACCAACCTGGGGAACATCGCCGGCCTTGAGGACCAGCGGGGCCCCTACCTTTCCCTGCAGGGCAGTTTCTGAGGAGCACCACGATGACACTGAGAATGGGCACGATCATCCTGCTGACCACCCTGGCACTGCTCACCGGGTGCGCCACCCGCGATACGGCGTCCGGGGATGCCCTCTACCAGGACCTGGGTGAGCGCGCCGGTATCGCCAATATTGTGGAAGACCTGCTGTACCGTATTGTCGAGGACGAACGCATTGCCTTCCAGTTCCAGGGCATCGACGTGGTGCAGTTCCACACCAACCTAACGGACCAGATCTGCGAGATCAGCGGTGGCCCCTGCACCTATGGCGGGCGCCCCATGACCGAAGTACACACGGACATGAACGTGACCGAAACCCAGTTCAATGCCCTGGCGGAGCAGCTGGTGCTGGCCATGGAGGACAACGGCGTCAGCACCAGCGCCCAAAACCGGCTCCTGGATCGGCTGGTGGAACTGCATCCCCAGATCACCCACCGGTAACGCTTGGCGTGGATAACAACTGGCGTTAACCTTGTTGGCCTTCAAACCGCTGAATTCCCACTGACCGGAGTACCCCCTCAATGGACAATCCCGATCTCGGCAAACTGATCCTTCGCCTCACCCTGGGCGGGCTGCTACTGTTCCATGGCATCAGCAAGCTGCTCAACGGCGTCGGATTCATCGAGGGGCAACTGGCCAGCCATGGCATTCCCGCGTTCTTCGCCTATGGTGTATTCATTGGCGAACTGTTGGCGCCCCTGATGGTGATCCTGGGCTACCAGACCCGCATCGGGGCCCTGATCATTGTCTTCAACATGCTGGTGGCCATCGCCCTGGTCCACACCCACGAGTTGATGAGGCTCGGCGGCAACGGTGGCTGGGCACTGGAGCTGCAGGGCTTCTTCCTGTTCACCGCGCTGGCGCTGATCTTCCTGGGACCAGGCCGCTACAAGCTGAAGAACTGAGGTAACACCATGACCCGGCACGTGCCCCCCGGTCGCTACCGGCACTACAAGGGCAAGGACTACGAAGTCATCGGCACCGCCCGCCACAGCGAAACCGAGGAATGGCTGGTGGTCTACCGCTGCCTGTACGGCGACCACAGCCTGTGGGTGCGCCCCCTGGAGATGTTCAACGAATCGGTGGACGTCGCCGGGGAGGAAGTACCCCGCTTTACCCGCATCGGCGACTGATGCCCTAAGTCCCTGATGCATCGTGCCCGGGCGTCCAGGACCCCGGGCATTTTTGACTCCACGGTCCGTTTCCTGCACATTAGCGCCCCTTCAAAACCTGACCAACCTGTAATCAATCCTGCAGAAGGCCCCAAAAGGGACTCTGCCAGTCACGGAGTCTTACCATGAACGCCGTTGTCGCTGCGGTTATCGTCATGCTCGTACTGAGCCTGCTTCGCATCCACGTTGTCGTTGCCCTGATTATTGGCGCCCTTGTCGGCGGCCTGCTGGGCGGACTGTCCCTGGACGCCACCATCGAAGCCTTCAACACCGGCCTGGGCGGTGGCGCCACCGTGGCCCTGTCCTACGCCACCCTGGGTGCCTTTGCCGTGGCCATCGGCAAATCCGGCCTGGCCCATGCCCTGGCGGACAAGGCCCTGGCCCTGGTGGGCAACCAGGACGCCGGTGACACTTCCGCCGCAGCCAACAGGGGCGTGCGCTTCCTGATTATCGGCCTGTTGCTGGCGGTGGCCCTGTCCTCCCAGAACATCCTGCCGATCCACATCGCCTTTATCCCGCTGATCGTGCCGCCGCTGCTGTACGTGATGGCAAAGCTCAACCTGGACCGCCGGCTGGTGGCCTGCGTGCTGACCTTCGGCCTGATCACGCCGTACATGTTCCTGCCCGTGGGCTTCGGCGGCATCTACCTGAACGAAATCCTGATGGCCAATGTGGCGGACAACGGCATCGCCATCGAGGGCCTGAGCGTGATCAAGGCCATGGCCCTGCCGGCTCTGGGCATGCTGGTGGGCCTGCTGGTGGCGGTATTCTTCAGCTACCGGGGCGAGCGTCGCTATGACCTGTCGCTGATTGAGCAGACCGAACGGGTGGATACCAGCTACAACGGCTGGACCCTGTTCATGGCCATTGTGGCCATCGCCGCCGCCTTCGTGGTTCAGCTCTGGCTGGGCTCCATGATCCTGGGGGCGCTGACCGGCTTCGTGTTGTTCAACCTGTCCGGCGTGGTGCGCTGGAAGGAATCCGACGACCTGTTCACCGAAGGCATGAAGATGCTGGCGATGATCGGCTTCATCATGATTGCCGCCAACGGCTTTGCGGAAGTGATGCGGGAAACCGGCGATATCGCCAGCCTGGTGCAGGGCTCCGTGGATGCGATCGGCGATAACAAGGCGATGGCCGCCTTCCTGATGCTGGTGGTGGGCCTGCTGATCACCATGGGCATTGGCTCGTCCTTCTCCACCATCCCCATCATCGCGGCTCTCTACGTACCGCTGGCCCTGGAACTGGGCTTCAGCCCCCTGGCCATTGTCGCCCTGGTGGGTACCGCCGGCGCCCTGGGGGACGCAGGCTCACCCGCCTCCGACTCCACCCTCGGCCCCACCGCCGGCCTCAACGTGGACGGCCAGCACAACCACATCTGGGATACCGTGGTGCCGACCTTCCTGCACTATAACCTGCCGTTGCTGGTGTTTGGTTGGCTGGCGGCAATGATGCTGTAACCAGCGGACTGGGGGGTAGTGAGGCTTCGGCGGGTTGGTTTCAAAACGAAAAACGGTTGTTTTTCTGACTGTTTTGAAACCAACCCGCCAAACCCTCACGGCATGCCCCAAGCTGCTGTCATCCAAACAAAGGTATCCAGGCGATATCTGAAACGTAAAAACAAAAGGGTCCGGGTGGGGGT